>DASTZT010000128.1:0-4344 GCA_035764225.1 Ktedonobacteraceae bacterium | reverse complement strand
ATTGCTGGAGAGAAAATCAGCCGCTGCGGTGAGTGCGATAATGCCCATCGATAGCCCCAGGATGAAGAGACGGGCATTCCGGCTCTGGCTATAGATGTAGAACGCTCGCAATGCGATGAACAGGGCAACTAAGAAGAGCATGAGTGCGAGCACGTTGGGAATCAAATTCGCGTTCATAATAAGGAGTTCTCCTTTGCTAGAAAATAGAGCAACCAGCTAGCGATTATCGAAAAGAGAGCCTGGCTCAACAGGACGCCCTCCCGATCCGTATAGTTCGATACGGTTCTGCCTCACAAGTAATTGTAAAGCAGTGCTAACCTCTTTGATGTTCATACCAGTAAGGTTGCATAGCTCAGCAACGGTGGTACGACCATCGATCAGCGCATACAGGCGACGCGCCTGTTTATCACTAATGGCGGGAACTTTGGCGAAAGGGTTGTTCGACAGCATAAGGGACGGATCTTCTTTGCGATGCGGGATCAACTCTGCCAATGAAGGCATTACCTGCAAGGGCGGTGTAATCGGTTGCTGCACCTGAAATTGCGGCCCGGACTGCTTATACCCGGTATTAGAGGAAAGCAGGCCACGATTTCCAGCTGCCGTCAGCGCCTGATCGATCAGACTATTGATGGTTGGTACAAAATGCAAGTAGGGTCCACGACGAGAAAAGAGCAATGTAACGACGCTCAAAGAGGTCGGCGGCGCGATATAAGCTGATGCCGCGCTCTGCGGAGGAAGCAAATTACTGCTGTTGAAGCAGCCAGTAAAATAGTTGAGCCCATAGCGTTTGAGTAGCATCGACTGGTAGTGGGGGAAGAGATTTTCTGCCAGTTGTGGTTGAAAGTTGATACGCTCATGAGCCAGCCGTTGGGCCATTGCTGAAATTGGGTCATTGACCACAATCTGCTCTGGTAATGAGACATCCTGGGACACCAGGGCCCGCAATTGCATCATTGGTCGAGCAGGATGTTCGCCTTGATTGGTCCAAAGTTGCGCGAGCTGGATATCAAGACGTTGTACGATCATATACGCCAACCAGCGCAGCAGCTCATCCATGTGCTGCATGGTGGTTATTGCCCTCATGAGCTGCGTCACAATAGCCAATTGCCGCTGCTGCATTTCCGTTGACAGGGGGGTATCGGGCATTTCATACATATCCATTGAAGCCACCTATCTCTCAAATACAATTTACTTTAACACTTCGTGGTCATATCACCTCACGTTTTAGCACAAAACCAAAAAACCTGTCGGGCTCGGAGTGCTGCGTACAGACAAACACTAGTACACTACTTGCCTGATTTCATTCAGGCGGCGATCAAATACCATTGGCAGAGCCGTTTGCCAACAGCACGATCAAGTGTTGTTCCCATAGGTAAGGAAGCCGGAGACATTCCCACAACAACGCATCCTTCTCTAGAAGAGATCCCTCGATTAATTATTTAGGCGGAAAACACACTAGAATAGTAGAGCAACCTACTGCTCAGCACAAGCATACCAAATAAGTAAAAGAAAGTCAATAAAGATAGTATTAAAGATATTGATGATAGCAGAATATATTTAGCAAATAAATGGTCTATATGTTGATGCTCGTAGAAAGCGGAACTTTATTATTATAGATATATATGTACGAGAAATAAATAAAGCTGCTTCTACATAATATAGGAGTGAATATAGCATTTTGTGGGTTCAAGCAATACGTTTTGCGCTTCTGTCGTTGTGGTAGCAAAGGCGCATATCACGACGTTTTTCTGCTTTCTGCCATGTTGTGTAGAGTCCCCACACAGGGCAAGCGCGAGGCCCCAACCCAACCCATTCTCCGCCCCTTGCCCCTACAAATGCCCCACGAGATCGCACCTCCCCAAAAACCAAACGGGCTCGACGATGGGGAGACGGACGCAGGTAGGGGCAAGGGGTCGGGTTGGCGGGGATGCGGGGGCCTCGCGCTTGCCCTGTGGCGGGTTGAGGCAATTTCAGGTGGCGGCAGGGCAATAAATTGGACGCGATAAATCGGGTCGGTACGGCACTTCGAGCACTATATTTTTTTCGGAAGAGAGGATTGCTACCCCATGCGCCAGATCTTCGCCACCTTATCGTAGCTGCCAGTGACGATGTGGGTGTCGTCGGGGGACCAGGAGAGGCTGAAATCGACGCCCGTGAAGTAGCTTTTTTTGACGTGGCCCGTTTGCGCGTCGAGCAGGTAGATGGTGGCATCTCCCCCGTAGATAGCGATGGTGTTGTTATCGTGCGACCAGCTCGCCTCGCCAATCGGTGCTCCGCCCGGCGCGTTGTAGGTGTAGAGGGTGGTATCGTTGCTCACCTGCCAGACTCTGGCCGTTTGATCCTGAGCCGTAGAAACGATGCGTGTGCTATCAGCAGACCAGGAGAGCGAGCCGATGCTATCGCTGTGCCCCTTGTAGATTAGCTTTGTGCGACCGCTCAATGGTTCCCACAAGCGTACCGTCGTGTCCTCGGAGCCGGAGGCAAGCGTCTGACCGTCGGGCGACCAAGCCAGCGCCTTGATGCTATTAGTATGTTCCTGGTAGGTGGTGACGAGTTTCCACTCTGGATATTGATATACACGCACGATGTTATCACTACCTCCAGCAGCAAGGTAGCGCTCATCTGGCGACCAGGCCAGCTTTACTACAGGGGAGACAGGAGTGGTGAGAGATGATAGCCGCTGCCCACTGTTGGCGTCCAGCACCTGAATCGTGCCATCGACAAAACTAACGGCCAGCTTCTGATTCTTGCGCGAAGACCAGATGATTGACCAGGGATAATCATCCGACTGCACGGGTTGCACGGTACTGCGCACTGACAGTTTGGTCTCTCCCTGATCCGCCGTCCATACCTGCATCGTGCCATCCATCGAGCCAGAGGCAATATATTTGCCATCGGGCGACCAGCGCACAATCAAGACCTGCCCCGAATGCCGGGTATAGGTCAGCTCAGCCGTTGGCTGCCCGCCTGGTTGCTGGATATTACTAATGACTTGCGTAAACGGATTCGATGGTGACTGTGCCGGATGGGCAAGCTGGGTGAAGATCACATCCGCCGCGATACCGCCAACCGCTACTACTCCTACGGCCCCTCCGATCAGCAAGGCACGCCGCGATAGGTAGAAGCCTTTTTGCTCTCTGTTCGGCAACGAGGGATCGAAGACAGGCTGATTGTTATAGGGAGGATATGGATACGGCGGTTGCACCTGTTGCAAAGGTGGGGTATGGGTTGTATAAGGCTGTGGTGTGAAGGGAGACGTTGTAGGCGCAGTATGGGGGGCTGGCATAAAAGTGGGAGGGGTATTGCTGGTCAATGATGGAAGGAAAGGGGCTGATTGTGGTCGCATGACGGTTGATAGATCTTGCTGCATTCCGACCTGCTGGACAGCTTGCTCCAGGGCAAGGGCAAAAGTGCGCACGTCGGCGAAACGTTGGCGCGGATCTTTTTGCAACGCTTGCATCACCACCATCTCAACGGCAGGTGGTATGTCAGGAGCATACGTTCGTAGTGGAGGCGGAGGCATCACACTCTGCTTAACGGCAATTTCTGTGTAAGATCCCTGGAAGGGACGAGTACCACATAGCCACTCATAGACCACAATCCCTAGCGAATACTGATCACTCGCGGGAACGGGATGGGCTTGAATTTGCTCCGGTGCCATATAGGCAATCGTGCCAGCGATATTCTGTGTGCTATGCGAATGCTGGCTTTGCAACACCAGCGCGATGCCAAAATCGCTCAACAGCGCCTCTTGATTGGAGCCTAACAGCATATTTTCCGGCTTGATGTCGCGATGAATCAGCCGCTGACCATGCGCATAGTGTAGCGCCTCCGCCATCTGTTTTGTGAAAGAGACGACCGCAGATAGCGGCACGCGCTGGCCCTTCGGGAAGATGTGGCGCAGCGTACCGTTCGGAGCATAGTCCATCACCAGGTAAGGGATAGCATCCTCCACGCCAAAGTCGAGCACGCGCACGATGTTAGGATGGACCAGACGAGCGACCGTCTGAGCCTCGCGTTTGAAGGCCAGCACGTCCTCATCCACCAGCTTCGTATGCAACACCTTGACAGCGACCTGCGTATTTAGATGAATATGTTCTGCTAAATAGACCTCTGCGAAACCACCCTGCCCTAATAAGCGTATAAGCCGGTAGTGTCCTAATGGTTGCCCCTGTCGCAGTCGCTGCTCAAGCATAGCAATCTCTCTCACAATTTCGTGACACTCTCATCCCGTAAAACGGGATAAGCTTCTAAGTGTGGGTGCGGTATGGCCTGTTTCCGAAGAAACCACGTCTCCAACGTGTGGTTGACCCGCACCCCTGCTCAGACAACATTGGGGCGTGC
>DASTZT010000127.1:0-3112 GCA_035764225.1 Ktedonobacteraceae bacterium | reverse complement strand
AACCCTCATCGGGACCGGCGGTGTTGGCAAAACACGGCTGGCTCAGGCAGCCGCAGAGGCTCTGTCAGACGATTTTGCTGATGGCGTGTGCTTTGTACCGCTCGCTCCAGTAAACGATCCCGAACGCGTCATTCCTACCATTGCTCAAGCTGTAGGACTCTGGGAAGCCGGGGACCGCTCGCTACTTGAACAGGTACAGGATGTGCTTCACGATCGGCATCTTCTGCTGCTTCTTGATAACTTTGAGCAGGTTCTTTCTGCCGCTCCACGTCTGGTTGATCTGCTGGCGTTTTGCCCTTTTCTCACGCTTCTCGTCACAAGCCGGACTGTCTTGCGTCTTTCTGGTGAATATGAATTTCTGGTGTCCTCTCTCCCCATACCTGATCTCTCACTTTCCCCAACACCTAAGCACCTGGCACAGGTAGCAGCAGTTCGTCTTTTTGTCGAGCGAGCGCAAGCTATTCAACCGGGTTTTCAGTTGACAGCGGTCAACGCGCGGGTTATCGCCGAGATTTGTGCCGGTCTGGATGGGCTCCCACTCGCAATCGAACTGGCGGCGGCGCGCATCAAACTCCTTCCTCCACAGGCTCTCCTCAAACGGCTTTCCCATCGTCTGGAGGTGTTAACGAGCGGTGTACGAGATCTGCCTGAACGGCAGCAGACGTTACGTAATACGATCCAGTGGAGCTACGACCTCTTAAATCCGCAGGAGCAACACCTCTTCCGCCATCTCTCGGTTTTCGCAGGTGGCGCTAGCTTGCAAGCCGTAGAAGCGATCACACAGGTAGGCGGTGCGCAGCAATCGATAGATGTGCTCGAAGGGATCATGTCGTTGTTAGATAAAAGCCTGTTGTTACAGACAGAGCAAGAGACTGAGGAACCGCGCTTGCTGATGTTGGAGACACTTCGCGAATATGGCTTGATGTGTTTACAAACATACGGGGAGTTAGAAGAGACGCGACGCTTCCACGCTTTGTACTACCTGCACCTGGCAGAAGAGGCTGCTACGCATCATTTCAGTGCTGAGGCTGGCGTCTGGTTCGAGCACCTGAAACGTGAGCAGGAAAACATATGGGCTGCCTTCCAATGGGCGTTAGAACGCCAGAACGACGAGTTAGAAGACGGGATCGAAATCGCTGCGCGCCTCGGTTGGGCGCTCTGGCGTTTCTGGAGCGTACGAGGGCACCTGGGCGAAGGTCGCACGATACTCGAACGTGTGCTGAACGCATCTGAGGGCGGAAACATTCTCTGGCGCACAAAAGCCCTGGCAGCGACTGCTCTGCTCGCCTCATACCAGGGAGATTATGTGCTGGCGGAGAGACTGTGTACGGAGGCTCTCGCTCTCTCCCAACAACGCGATGACCCCCAGAATATGATCCACATTCTGGCCGTCTTCATAGGTGTGGCCTTGCATCATCGCGATTCCACGCGCATAGAAGCGCTGGCGGAAGAGGCTTTACCGCTCCTTACCCACAGCGGAAACTCCTGGTGGCGCGCGTATTTTCTCATCGTAGAGGCACGGGGAGCCTCTTTTCAAAGGGATTATACCAGAGCTTCCCGTTTTTTTGCAGAGAGTCTGATCCTGCTCAGAACACTGGGTTATCCAGGAGATATCGCCTGGCCCCTCCTCTATATGGCACATGACCTCATTCTCCAGCACAAGTATTCCCAGGCACATCCCCTGCTCGATGAGGGCGTAACCCTGTGTCGGAGAGCGGATAGCAAAGGGGGAATCGCCTATGCGCTCAGCCTGCTCGCACAGATGGCTCTTGAACAGGGGGATATAAACAGCGCCAGTGCTCACTTCGCCGAGAGTTTGCGGCTGAACCAGGAAGTGGGACATCGCCAGAGCATTGCCCGCTCACTCTCTTCCCTGGCCAATGTAGTAGCGTTACAGAAAAATCCTGAGAAGGCACAGGCACTCTATAAAGAGAGCCTGGATCTGGCTCTCGTGCTAGAGCATCAGGGATTGATCATTTCCTGCCTGGAAGGATTAGCAGTCGTCGCAACCATGCGAGGACAATTTATCCAGGCAGCCCGCTTATGGGGAGTAGCCGAAACCACCCGTCAGAACCGGGGCACTTCTCTGGCTCAAGGGACATCCGTTCGAGAAACACAAGCATGGGCCCTGGCACGCAGTACCCTGGGGGAAAAAAGATTCACGGTTGCGTGGAAAGAGGGACAACTATTATCACCGCGCGAAGCACTGACTTTCCCTGCCCAGGAACCAGTCTCATCGTCCAGAACGAGCGGTACAGAACCAGGCACCAAAATACGCTTTCCCGATCATCTGACCCCTCGTGAAGGAGAGGTGTTACGCCTGGTCGCGGAAGGATTGACTGATGCCCAGGTCGCGCACAAGCTCGTTCTCAGTTCCGGTACTGTGAGTTGGTATCTGCGCTCCATTTACCGCAAACTGGGAGTTTCTTCTCGTACAGCCGCCACCCGCGCCGCTCTGGAGAGAAAACTGTTGTAACAACCAGATCTCTTCCCCAAATATTTTTTCTCGCCCTGACAGACGAACTTCCCATTCCCCCTCATTCTAAAGGATATTTTGTACCGTGTTCCCCCACGCGCCCCAAAAAAATCCTGCAATTCTGTAGATGCGTGCCGCCTTTGTGCCGGGTACACTTTGAGTAAATTGAAATTCACTCATAAAAACCAGAAGATGCCCTGGAAAGAGTTTTCTTTGGGCAAACAAAAAGCGCTACTGGCAAAGCAAAAAAGGAGGAAACTACACCTCATGTCTAAAGCGAAGGAACGCCTGAATCTGATAGACACCATGATTACAGAGGCCGTGCAGAAAGGATTACTTCAACTCACGGCAGATAGCGACGCCCTCGATGGGCGGATTATCCACCTGGACGGTCGCCCGCTCATTAACTTCGGGGTATGCAGTTATCTCGGCCTGGAAACAGACCCACGCCTCAAACAGGGAACGATTGATGCTGTTCAACGCTATGGCACCCAGTTTGCCTCGTCGCGTGGCTACCTTTCCGTTCCATCGTATCGCGAGTTGGAGCATTTGCTTCACTGCATTGTTGAGGCACCTGTTCTGGTCGTACCAACGACGACGCTAGGACACCTTGCAGCTATTCCAACGCTGATCGGG
>DASTZT010000126.1:0-13411 GCA_035764225.1 Ktedonobacteraceae bacterium | reverse complement strand
GATGTGCTGCACGATGCACTGGTCGAGGCGAGGAAGAAACTGGAGTTGTGAAGGTATGCTACATCACTACGGCATAATCATTCGCGAATATCGGGAAAAAGCCAGATTGACGCAACAGCAGCTAGCGGATCAATCGCCTCGATCTGCACGCTTTGGCGGCGGCGAGGGAGTGAACTGGAAATATATTCAGGATATTGAACACGGCAGGAAACGCATTGAAGATAGTCAGACCTTACGCAAAGTCTGTGATATCCTCCATATTCCATACTGGAAAGTCGGCCTCTCTGAGTTTGATCCATTTAGCCAGGCACTTTTGCCAGGGCATGGCAAAGTTATGTACGAGGCAACCCTTGACACCATTGAGGAACTCATACGCCACATCTGGAGTTTACGTTGCGCAGCTCGTATTATTGAAGCTGATAAAAGCGTGAAAAAACTTGGACAGCTCTTCGCCTATTTCAATGAAGCCCTTCCCCCACCAGTGCGGCTTGAGAAACGATACCGTTTCCTCTATGTCCAGTACCTGCGATTAAAAGCAACCGCCCTGCTTGAGCAAAAGCAGTACAAAGAAACTATGCAGATCTATCAAGAGATATTTCACTTAGTCAAAAATGAAACAGAACCATCGCTGAAAGCATTGGTTCTTAAAAGTATTGGCAAGGAATTAAACCGGGAAGGCAACCATCAGGAAGCCGTTGATTATCTTGAGGAAGCCAGGGATGCCGCCATGAATGGAAGTAAATTACTTCGCGCATTTATCCATTCCTACTTGATTCGCGCCTATGGAGGAAATAAAGACCTTGTGCGATTCGAAAGGGCGGTCAATACTGGCTTAACTTTAGCACGCTCCGTAGGAGACTACGAAGACGGAACTGACTTTATTTATTCCTGGAGTGCAGTCTCTGCAATTATGGCCGAGCAGAGTTGGGGATATATTGAACTCGGCATGCCACAAAAAACCTTAGCCATGCGTGAAGAGATCACCGAAGCCTTGCGCATGGATCAGGATGTACGGGTAGAAGCCTGGATTCCCCTTGATTGGGCCAAAGCCTACCAACAGCTCGACGAGATTGAGCAATGTATCCATGAGCTACGCGAGTTCTATAGCCGATGTACCATTATGGGCTCGTCCCACGCCTTGAGCCAGGTGCAGAAAGTCTTACACGCGCTGGATGATGGTGGTTATGGAGGGATTCTGGCCGTGAAAGAATTTAGAGAGGAATTAGCAGAAAAAACCATCTAATCATGTATTCCATTCTCAGCAGGAAGGCAGAGAACAGGTGTTGAATAGTAATGCTTTTGGACAACTGGTACGCTCATATAGAGAACATAAGGTCATTCGATTAGGGGTGATACTCAACTCATAAACGAACGGATGCCGTTTGTTCTCAATCACCATAGCAGTTCATCTGACTGATGAAGAAAAAGAGCGTATTCACCTCAACGAAAAGTATGCCAATTCTCAATAGTAGATCCCTTACGCATAATAGAGACGTTGACCAATTTCATCCTTGCCTCGTTCAAGTGGTACAGGATATCGTTGAATAAGTTCGTGCGTTTACGCGTGAGACAAAAATATAACAAAGAGCATAATGCTCTTGAAAGGAGCTTTCCAGCGGTATACAATAGGCTTCTGATCTGACAACTATTTACTATCGCCCCGCGTCAGACTATTTTTGATGAAAGGGATGGATGATTGAGCATTGAGCCTATTGTAGAACTAACTGCGGCCTCTACCCCTCTCTCCCCAGCTAATCCATCAGTAGAACGGGATGCGCTCTACGAACGATTTAGAGAAAAAATATGCGTCAATACCGCACTAGATCGAACGCTGGTGAGCTATCAGGGCAATAAGAACATTCCTTTTTATAGCTGGTTCAAATATAAAGAGGGATTTTCCGAAGGTCTTGTACATTATATTCTCAAACAATTTGAACCTGGTACTTTACTTGATCCATTTTCAGGAGCTGGAGCAGCTTTATTCGCTGCCAGGGGATTGGGCTGGAATACAAAGGGCATTGAGTTGCTTCCTGTTGGTATTTATGCAACCAGAGTTCGTCTTGCCGCAGATCGGATAAATACACAAATATTTAAGCAAACCGTTGCCAGTCTTCTACAGCTAAATTTTGCGGAATACTATGATCAATCCTACTCGTTCAGACATATCGCTATTACCAGAGGTGCATTTCCTGAGCAGGAAGAATATCAGCTTATAGGCTATATTACTTATTGCAATCAAAGGGTTAGCGATACAGAAATACGGAGCTTACTTCTCTTTGCTGCATTTTGCATTCTCGAAGAAATTAGCTATACGAGAAAGGATGGGCAGTATTTACGATGGGACGCTCGCTCTGGCCGTTCTCAGGGAGAGGTGCCTTTTAATAAGGGGCGTATTTCAACGTTTCGGGAGGCGATAACCAAGAAATTAGAGCAAATAATTTCAGACCTTGAGGGCAATTATGTACAAGAATCACTATTTGCAGATGCTGATGCTTCCCCTACAGTACTGGCAGATCCTGAGCTGCTTCAAGGGTCATGTTTAGAAGTTCTTCCTCATATTGAGCAAAACTCTATCGACGTAGTACTGACATCGCCTCCCTATGCTAATCGGTATGATTATACACGTACTTACGCGCTTGAGTTACTATATCTAGGATGCAGCGATGAGCAGATTAAACACCTGCGCCAGGAGATGCTCTCCTGTACAGTAGAGAATAAAGACAAGAAAGACAGGCTTGAAAGCTATTATAAGTCTCTGGGGCGTGAAGTAGAGTTCGACACGATTAACACTGCCTTCCAGGAACAAAGAGCCGTACAGGAAGTTCTCTCTATTCTCGACAAATATCAAGCTGAGAAGAAGCTCAATAATCCCGGTATTGCATCCTTAGTGCGGCATTACTTTTACGAAATGTGTTTTGTCGTTTACGAACTAGCTCGCATTCTCAAACCTGGCGGAACAGTTATTATGGTAAACGATAACGTTCGCTATGCCGGTGAAGAAGTACCTGTTGATCTTATACTCTCGGATATCGCTGAGTCGTTTGGCCTGACAACAAAACATATCTGGACGCTCAATCGAGGCAAAGGGAATAGTAGCCAGCAGATGGGCAATCATGGCCGCTCAGAGTTACGTAAATGTATTTATGTTTGGGGGAAAGAAAGTCATATGGCTGTAACACGAGATCAATTACTCATTGAAGCGCACCAGATCAACTACCGATTGCGCTCTACTTTCTTTTACCGCAAGCTGAAAGAATACAATGTGCTTGCCTTTCCTTCCATTGTAGCAAGCATCACGCCTCTTGCAGAGTTATATAACTGGGATCAACGGGCAAACTGGGGCATTGGCGAAGATGCATTCACATATATCAGCAGCCATGAGGATCTGAAACCAATACAGGTGTTTTGCCATCCGAAGCTGCTAAGAGAATACCCTGTTCTTCTCTCTTATTACAGAAATATAGCTGCTCTCTCTCAAAAGTCTGTAAGCTACCTTATTGGCGTCAACGTTGCAAAGTATGAAGCAGATCAGGATAACAAAACTTCTCTAAATGATAAGCAAATATCCTTGCTTGTTCGGTTATTCAACGAACACATGTCTCTGATTCTTGATAGCTCTCTCCAAAGCTTTACTGAACAAGAGCTGCAAGGACTCTTACTTACCTCAACTGGCGCGCAAATAGATGGAGCATGGCGAAATGCTATAGGTGAAGAAGCAGAAAAAGTGGTACAAAGATTGCTTGTTAAAGAAGCGGTTAAGTTAGGATTACTGTCTGCTTTTATCCCTAGAAATAGCACTGGCATGGAACCATTCACTGCAGAGCAACTCGAAACACAATTGGGAAGTATTGGAAGCTATCGAGGGATTATGCTTAACAATCAGACATCGATACTCTTCTCAAGTGAACCCGATATTTCTCTTATTGGTAGGAACGGAACAACTGTTGGTGTCATAGAAGTCAAAGGCGGTACTGATCCGGCGGGCGCACTTGAGAGATATGGCGCAGCAAAAAAATCCTTTGAAGATACGCTCCGCACTGCGCCCGATGCAAAAACAATTCTTGTAGCAAGTTGCATCACTCCCGAAGCATTACAACGTATTGATCAGGATAAAACGATCTTCAAGTACTTTAACCTGACCCAAATCGTGAAGGAAAAGCAGAAGTATAGCGAACTTGTGGAGATTGTTTTTACTTTATTGGATGAAATACCTGAAGCAGAGGTCTGATCTGGCCGAAGGGAAATGATGATCAAACCTATGAGATCCTAAAGAGTCAAAGGGGAATGCATTAAAAAGCCTATGTGATATACTCATCCAGAACCTAAACACCTAAAACGTAGACCAGTGCTTCACGATGGTTATACTGCACACAAGGAGACCTATATGACGGTACTGATTACTGGCGGCACGGGCTTTATTGGCGCAGAGGTGGTGCGCATGCTACTCGCTCAGGGGGAGCAGCGGCCCGCAATATTTCATGTGAGCGGCAATACGCGACGACTGGCGGACGTTGCGGACGAGGTTGAGTTTGTACGGGGCGATCTGGGAAACTTCAGCCATATTCTGGATGTGGTAAAAAAAACGAGACCGAGCACAATCTATCACCTGGGGGCTATGCTCTCGGTCCCTTCCGATGCCGATCCCTCAGCCTCTTTTCAAGCTAATGCGCTGGGAACCTTTCATATTCTGGAGGCCGCCCGGCTTTTCGACGTGCCGCAGGTGATATTTTCCAGCTCCATCGCCACCTACGGCTCAGGTTTTGAGCAAAATAGCATTGATGATACGACGATCCAGCGGCCTACCCTGTTTTATGGGATCACCAAAGTGCTCGGCGAGCATATGGGCCTCTTCTATAAACGCAAGTACGGCCTGGATTTTCGCTGTGTGCGTTACCCCTCGATCATTGGACCCGGCGTCAAAACGCCTGGCGTGGTGCAATACACCTCATGGATGATCGAGGAAAGCGCCAAAGGGAAGCCTTTCACCGTCTGGGCCTCGCCTGAGACGCGCACTCCAGTGCTATATTTTAAAGATGCCGCCCGTTCCGCCATAGAGCTGGCGCAGGCTCCTCTGGAACGCATTAAAACGGTGAATTATTTGCTGGGCGGCACCAATCCCATCGCGACCGCCGGAGAGCTGGCCGCTATTGTGCGTGCCAAAATACCAGAGGCGCGGATCGATTTCCAGCCCGATCCGTCGCTCCGACCGGTCCTTGCCAGAATGTCCGTGCGCTTCGACGACAGCCGGGCACGCGAGGAGTGGGACTGGTCGCCACAGTATACCCTGGAAGGTATGGTGGATGATTTCTTGAACGAGATGCGGCTCCATCCTGGGCGATACGCGTAAATAACAATCCGAAGATTGGGGATGGGTGTCAGTCTCATCCCCATTTTTATCACCTGCGAAAAACTGCATTTGCTTTATTTTTAGAGACGACTGGTGTAACGTCTAATAAAGAGTAAGATTTAAAAATACACAATATAACAAGGAACCGGCCCTAGACACTCCAATGGATTCAGGAGGAAGAGCATGGAAATATTAGACCTGCCAGAAGATCTTAAAGAAAGGCTGCGCAATAGCGTCGTAGAGTTCCTGGCCCGTCAAGCTGAAAAGCTACCCGGAGGAAGCAAAACGGCTAAAACGATCAGGCAGCTATCTACCGAAGCCGCTTTTTACAATGCCTTTGATAAAGCCACGAGTAAAGGCATCGAACAATTTCGTGTGAACTATATGGCTCAGGACGAAGACCTGGTAGAAGCGATCACGACTGATCGCACGTTCTGGCAATCCCGCACCGTTCAACATGCTCTGATCGAGTTAATCCAGCACCCCGGCTCCTGGCTTGCGAACGAGCAAGAAATGATTATTCAGCATTTTGCCGATGTCCTCCCCAAACGGATCAGCCGCGAACGAGTGGATAGAGCGGTCAATTCCCTTTTAAGCTCTATTTTAGAAGAACTCTGGACGCTGCCAGGGGTAAATGAGATCCGCGCAATCTACAGCTTGCAATTTCAGAAACACGGCAGCGAGCTGGCCCGGCAGCAAGTCAAGCTTTTGGAGGCCCAATTAGAGGCGCAATTGCAGTTAAGCGCGGATGTCCGTCAGGCACTGCTTCAACTGGCAACCACGCTGGAACAGCATTTACTGGCGACGCCGCTGCCCCAGCCCGCCCTGTCTGATGCGCTTCCTCACCACAATTTGTTCCAACCAGACTACACCCACTTCGTTGGCCGACAGAAGGAATTAGACGAGTTGCGTCGGCGCTTATCACCGCAAGATCGCGTCTGGCAAATTGTGCTCACTGGAATAGGCGGCGTAGGCAAAAGTGCGCTCGCGCTCGCTATCGCCCACGATTATCGCGAACGATACCAGGAATTGCTACCCGAAGAACGCTTCGACGCGATCATCTGGGTTACCGCCAAAGAAGAAATCCTGACCATTCAAGGGCGAGAGAAATCATCGCTGCCCAGCATGATTTTTCACACACTCGAAGATATTTATACGACGATTGCCGATACATTGAGACGCGAAGATATCACTCGCGCCATTCCAGAGGAGCAGCATCCTCTGGTACGCAAAGCGTTGAGCGCACAACGTACCCTGCTCATCGTCGATAATCTGGAAAATGTGACCGATGAAAATGTCAAAACTTTTCTCTATAAATTGCCGATATCCACCAAATGTATCATCACCTCGCGCGAGTGGATAGAGATGGCTATCGAGCTGAAGCTATCGGGCCTCTCTGCCGAAGAGGCGAAGAAGATGATTATCGAAAACGCAACAACTAGAGGCATCACCATCAGCGAGATGGAGCAGCAGAGGCTTTTTGAGCGGACAGCCGGGCTGCCATTACCCATTAAGTTAAGCATCGCGCGCATGGCAAGCGGAGAGACATTCGAGCAGGTATTACGATGGCTGGGAGATGCCACGGGCAATCTTCCTGAGTACTGCGTGAAAGGACAGATTGATATCGCGCATCAACGCAACGCCAACGCCTGGAAATTGCTGCTCGCCTGTTCGCTTTTTGATGAAGATGCTGGAGTCTCTCGTCAGGCTCTCGGCTCCATTGCCAATCTCTCCCTGGCAGATCGAGACGACGGCTTGACGCTTTTGCAACGGCTCTCACTCATTAATCCCGAAGAACATGACCGCTTCTGGCTGTTACCAATGGTCCGGGGCCATGCCGGGGCAGAGCTTTTGAGGACGCCATTTCATGAGGAGATGGTTGAACAATGGCTCGCCTGGCTGCTGGAATTCACCCAGCATTACGGCACCAATCTGAACTTACATGTGGAAAGGGTGGGATTGGTCGATTCTGAATACCTGAATATGCTTATCGCGATCCGCTGGTGTCTTGAGCAGCAACGGTGGGAAACGCTGCTGGTGCTGGCAAAACGCACATGGTTTTATTTTTATCTGGTCGGACGCTTTGGCGAGTTACTGGAAGTCTTGGAAGCGGCTGTACAATCCGCACGGGCGCTAGGAGATGAGCAACGAGAGGCCCATTTTCTCCGTCGGCTTGGCAGGCTCTTCTCCGTTCAGGGACAATATGACAGGGCGCTTACCGAATGTTTAGATAAGGCAGAACAAATCGCCCATCGTCTTAACGATGAAATTGAGCTGGGCAGAATCGAGCATGCCCGTTCAGCCATCCTCTCTAACCAGGGAAAGCTGCCAGAGGCAGAACAGATGGCAACCATGATTCTGGAGATCGGTGAACGGCTCAAAGATTTGGAGTTGAAAGCTCTGGCGGCCTACCGACTTGCCGAATTCGAAGCGATTCGCTTGCATTTTGACGAAGCGTTAGTATGGCTGGACAAAGGCGAACAATGGTCTGGAGAACTCGACTGGGAGCGTCAATTGGCCTGGAACCTGCAATTGCGAGGCACGATCTTGATCCAGCAAGGAACTCTCACCGCAGCCGAGTCATATCTGATCCAGAGCCTGAGAATGGCGACATCCTGGAACGAGCGCCGTCTCATCGCTCGCAATCAATACCATTTGGCCCAGGTCTACGTAGATACCAATCGATTACAGCTCGCCTTTCGAGCAACACAGGAAGCGCGGGATCTCTATGAGCGGCTTGGCATGGCTGATCGGCAGGCTGAGGTAGAAGAGTTCCTCCACAAATTGCCTCAAAAAGTTAAAGGTACATGAACTTAGACGCCTTCTCTTTTACTCCTGGACGAGGCAAGCGTTGTTCGCTGTGAGATGGTGTTGATAAATTCGCGGGCCACGAGCGAGATAGGACCAATGCGGCGATAGATCAGGGCGAAAATAAATGCTTCGCTTAAGTCGCTGATTGGTAAAAGCACCAGGTCATTGCCTATTTGCGCCGGGCGTATCAGGGCTGGCAGCGTCAACGTTACGCCTATCCCTTGCCTGACCATCTCTTTCAGTCCCTCAACCGATTCTATTTCAACCAGCGGGCGCAACGATAGCCCACGCTGGGCAAAGATCCGCTGCGTGATCTGCCCCATACGCGATGTCTCGTCCAGTAGCAGCAATGGTTCGCTCGCTATCTGCTCCAGTGTGACCGTCGAACCCTTCTTCTGAGCAAGCGGATGCTGAGCCGAAACCAGCAGGTGGAGGGGTTGGCGAAATAGCTCTCTGATAATTAGCAGCTCCGATTGCAAACGGGGATCAAGAATTAAGCCAAGCTCCACCTCGCCTTGCTCTACCAACGTCACCAGATCATCGGTATGATTGACACGCACTTTTAGCCGCACATTGGGATAGTGTTGATGAAAGGTGGCAAACAGTTCGGGCAAAAAAGAGGTTGCCAGCGATTCGATGCAGCCAAGCACAATCGTGCCACGTTGTCCGGCCCGCAACTCGCTCAGCAATTGCTGGCCCTGTTGGAGCTGCTCCATCGCATTTCTGACGTAGAGCGCAAACTCCTGCCCCGCCGATGTCAACGTGACGCGCTTCTTCTTACGCGTAAAGAGTTCAACCTCTAACTCGTCCTCCAGCACCGCAATCTGACGGCTCAACGCGGATTGTGCTACCAGACATAATTCAGCCGCCTTGCGAAAATTTTGCGTCTGCGCCGCCGCCAGAAAATAGGTCAACTGGTAGAACTCCATGCTCAACGCTCCTTAATTGATCGCAAAGTGAGATCAACATTATATCAAATAAGTGTTGGACGCATCAAATAGCCTGGCCTATACTTTGGATATGACTACCCTGGCGCTAGATGGTACGTGTCACAAGTAAAGAGGCAAAGCAGAATCCCCTGGCAGAAAAGAGGAAGATATGACACAGGCCGAACAACTGGCTGCTTTCGTTGTGCGCATGAGGTACGAAGACCTCTCAGAGGAAGCATGTCAACAATTGAAGATTCGCATCATAGATGCTCTCGGCTGCGCTCTTGGGGCGCTCGAAGGTCCGCCCATTCGTATGTTACGTACACAGCTCGCAGATTTTGGCGGCAACCCTCTTGCTACGCTGATCGGCGGCGGGAAAACTGCCCCGGATCGCGCGGCATTGTACAATTCAGCTCTTGTCCGTTACCTTGATTACAACGATAGCTACATCGCCAGCAAAGAGACCTGCCATCCTAGCGATAATCTGGGAGCAGTGCTTGCTGCCTGCGAGTATGCCCACAGAAGCGGAAGAGAGTTTCTGACCGCACTGGCGCTCGCCTATCAAGTACAGTGCCGCCTCTCAGACGCTGCTCCGGTGCGAGCAAAAGGCTTCGACCACACGACGCAAGGAGCTTACGCCGTAGCCGCCGGAGTGGCAAAAGCGTTGGGGCTTGACCAGAAAGGTACAGCGAACGCTATTGCCATCAGTGGAACAGCGTACAACGCCTTGCGCGTCACTCGCACGGGCAGCCTCTCCAACTGGAAAGGGCTGGCCTATCCCAATACCGCTTTTGGCGCAACTCACGCCGCCTTCCTGGCCATGCGCGGCATCACCGGACCGCTGGAAGTGTTCGAGGGCAACAAAGGTTTGATGGATGCCATCACCGGCCCTTTTGAACTGGACTGGAGCCGGGAAAATCTTGAAGCCGTGTGCAAGACCAGCGTCAAAAAGTACAACGCCGAGTTTCATTCGCAGTCCACGCTTGAAGGCATACTAGAACTGCGAGCGGCCCAGCAGATCCGCCCGGAAGAGATCGAGCACATCACCATCGACATTTTTGACGTTGCCTATCACATTATCGGAGGTGGCGAAGAGGGCGACAAGCAGCAGGTGCGCACGAAAGAGGAGGCCGATCACAGCCTGCTCTATATGGTCGCGGTTGCTCTGCTGGACGGCGACGTTTCCCCTACGCAGTATGCACCAGAGCGCATTGTACGCCAGGATGTGCAGAGCTTGCTGCGTAAAGTAACCATTCGGCCTGACGAGGCATTAAGCAAACGCTTCCCTATCGAGATGCCCAGCCGCATCCAGATTACGCTCAAGGATGGGCGCACCCTGCGGATTGAGAAGCGGGATTATGCGGGATTTTATACGCGTCCCATGTCATGGGAGGAGGCCGTTGCTAAATTCGAGCGTATTGCGGCTCCCTTCACCGACGCCGAGCAACGAGCCTCTATTATAGAGACGGTAGTCCACCTGGAAACTAAAACGGTCGAGCAATTAACCACAGTATTAGGCGTATCTTTCGCCCATACCCATTAGCAAGAAAGCGAGATAGATCACATGAGCGAGCGAGCATTTCCATTTATTCGTCTTAACGAGCGCGAGGGCAAGCCGCGCACGCGTGGCATCACCGAGATTCGCGGCCCATACTACACACCGATGGGCAAACGTTACCTGGAGGATGTACTGGAGACAATGGGCGACTACGTCGATTCGCTAAAATTCGCTGGTGGCTCCTTCAGCTTGATGCCACAGCAGCAACTGAAAGAGATCATCGACCTTGCCCATCGCTACAATGTCCAGGTCTCGACCGGCGGCTTCATCGAGCATGTGCTGACACAGGGACCAGAAGTGGTACATCGCTATATTGAGGAGTGTCGCAACGTCGGTTTCGACATTCTCGAAATTTCAAGCGGCTTTATCACCATCCCGGTCGATGATTGGCTACGCCTGGTCGAAAAAGTCCAGCGCGTGGGACTCAAGGCCAAGCCGGAGGTCGGCATCCAGTTTGGCGCGGGAGGAGCCAGTACGGCAGAGGAGCTTGAGTCCGAGGGCACAAGAGACGTAGATTGGGCCATTGGACAGGCCAGAAGATTCATCGATGCCGGGGCCTACATGATTATGATCGAGTCCGAGGGCATCACCGAAAACGTCAAAACGTGGCGCACCGACGCAGCAGCCAAAATCATCGGCGCGTTGGGGCTAGAAAAGGTGATGTTCGAGGCTGCCGATCCAGAGGTTTTCGCCTGGTACATTAAGAACTATGGGGCCGAAGTGAATCTTTTTGTGGACCACAGCCAGATCGTCCAGCTTGAATGTTTACGGGCCGGAATCTGGGGAACCAAGAGTTTGTGGGGGCGCGTGCTGACGTATAAGGGATAGACAAAGCGGAGGGGGAAGCATGTAAGATTCTTTCCCCTCCGCACAACCTTTCTTCTGGCTCAAAAAAACCATGCTTTTACCGTAACCCCACCTCCTCCACCACACTCCTCAAAAGATCCGGTCGATTGGTAAAGATCCCATCGGCACCCAGCTCAATCAGCTCTTTCATAGTGGGAATATCGTCAATGGTCCAGTAATAGACCTCCATACCCAGACGGTGCGCCCTCTCAATCAAAGCGCGCTTTTTCAGGTTGATGCCGTTGCTGCTGAGCGGGATTTCTAAAACGTGAGAGTAGCGGCGATAGAGGAAAGGGAGATAGACGTTTTGCGCCAGCACAAAGCGCGTTACTTCCGCCCGTCCGGCCCCGATCACGACCTGCCCTTGAGCCAGTTGATTAAAACGACTGACGATGGCCTGTTGGAAGGAGGCCACGATCACACGCTTCTCTACCTGATAACGCTGGATCAGCTCCCAGAGCTTTGCCTCGATCTGCGATGGTCGATCTTTGGGATAGGCATCTTTGACTTCAAAATGCAAATAGTATTTTGTTGCATACGCGCTAAACACTTCTTCCAGAGATGGGATTTTCACGCCTTTGCCGCGATAGCTATACTCCCCTTGCAGATCGCGAAAGCGGTAGCCAGCATCCAGCTTCTGCAACTCGGCCAGCGTGTACGAATCCACGCGCCCGCTGCCGTTCGTAGTGCGATCCACCGTCTCATCATGGACACCAACAAGCTGACCATCCCTGGTCATATGCACATCGATATCCAGGAAATCGACGCCGCCAATACTATCCGCCATCGCAAAGGCTGCCATTGTGTTGGTCGGAGCCAGCAATTCCCCTCCCTGGTGAGCAAAAATATATGGTTTCTTTAACTGGGGAAAAATAGCGGACGGTTTCAGTTCTGACACAAAAATAACTCCTCTTTCGCTATTCCAGTATCCTCGTTTCAATATCTTGCAAGCGGATCGCGCAGAGCCTGTGACTCATGTGCTGAATGAAAAGTATAGCCATAGCATCTTGAGGAGTCAAATGAAACAGTACCGATAGCATATTTGCTCTTTCTGCCTCTGCCATATAGTATCCCTTGACACTGCGTATTTTTCCACAGTATCCTATCACTTGGACACTTCATTTTTTGAAGCAGTAAAATAATTACGACATGAGAGGGGATCAGTATTCTATGAGTTTGAAAGAGGCGTCAACTCCTGCCAGCATCAACTTCCACGTTGACCCGCTCTGTCCTTTAGCTTGGCGGACCGCGCTCTGGATACGCGAGGTGCGCAGCGTTCGCCCCGTCGATATCCATTGGCGCTTATTTAGCCTTGAGGTGGTCAATCGCAAAGAAGGCACAGAGCCAGATTATGTCAATGGAGCTGGCTGGGCAGCATTACGCTCCCTGGCATTGGCTCAGCGCCAGCACGGCAACGAAGGATGGGAAAAACTGTACGTCGCCCTCGGTAACGCGCAACATGGACGTAAGGAGAGCATTCGAGATCGCAACGTCGTCGCCGCCTGCGCGGAAGAGGTCGGCTTTGGGCCGGGCTTTGTGGATGCGGCTCTGGCAGACGAAAGCACGATCAAGGATGTGCTCAACGATCACGAAGAAGCTGTGAAACGCTATCATGCCTTTGGCGTGCCGACCATCGCCCTGGAAGGCTCAAACGTCGGCTTCTATGGCCCCATTATCCATAGCGTCCCAAGCGGAGAAGAGGCTGGCGAGCTATGGGATTATACGGCGTGGACGCTAAGCCAACCCAATATTTTCGAGCTAAAACGTGACCGCGCTCAAGCTCAGTGGGGACCAGTATCGGCATAACTACCTTCATTGTCATAAGAAGAGCCGCAGAGACATCTCTGCGGCTCTTCTTGTTGCGCTGGCGGGCTCGCGTCAGCGGCGCTCGCTTTCATAATGGAAGGGGCACCATATGCG
>DASTZT010000125.1:0-11155 GCA_035764225.1 Ktedonobacteraceae bacterium | reverse complement strand
TAACAGCCTGCTGGCAAAGCTCAATCGGAAACAGGTCTCAGTGTGTCAGGAGTGTCACCGGAAAATCCACAACGGCACATATGACGGGCTGAAAATTTCAGATCTGGCGTATGATCCGAGAAAGCCTATATTAATAGGCGGTTTATCCTAGTGAAGCTGCTATACCACAGGCTGCACTAGGAAAAATAAGTACCTGAACAACTGAACACGACAACGCACCAGCATTCAAGCAACAATTTGGGGGTAAGTCCTCCTCCGGCAGCGAGTTGCTCCTGCTAATGGACTCAGCCGCAAGGCTGGCGAGAAGCTGGAAAAATTGCGAAGTCGTTGGGACAGAAGTTTGGAACTCCCTAACACAATGATGCAACAGTGAAACTAACAACAATTTGGGGGTAAGTCCTCCTCCGGCAGCGAGTTGCTCCTGCTAATGGACTCAGCCGCAAGGCTGGTAAAGACACTGAATACAAAATTGTGAAGTAAGGTGAGAGCCTAAGTAGAGCTATGCTGAGTGCTTGATGCTCACCTGAAGCAGGTTGAAGGGCCACAGAAAAACGCTTCCCAACGACGGCGTGAAAGCGTCGAAGTAGGAAGTTGTAAAACTGTGGTTTTTAGGGCCGCTTAGGACTTAAGTCGGTGCTTTTGGAGAGCCGGATACGCTGAAAGGTGTCCGTCCGGTTCGGAGGGGGGTAGATGGAAACGTGCATCAGGTAGAGTGAGAACGCTCCCGATGTAACGCGCTGGCTACCTACCCTATCGTAGAGGTCACAGATTCGAGTTCTGTATCGCCCATTAAAAGCGGCTTCTGATGAAGTCGCTATTTTGTTATGTATTTTCGACGCCCATTAAAAACTCTTTTGAGCAGCATCCAGACACTTGATCGCCCAGAGCTCGCTCAAAAGAGTTTTTCTTGCCGCCTCCTCCTAAACAATTGCAGGAGGAGGCAAAATTGCTACATGCAACTCCCCAATTAGCGGCTAGGAGCTGCAAGGTGCAACGTAACCAAACGCAAGGAAGACCCCACGATAACAAGAACCTTGATAGTACCGGCATGGCATCCCGTTCCAGCAATACCTATCTCAAAGTTTCCATCCCCATCAGTCACAAAAGGAATTTGTGGGCTTGCTCCTGTACCAGAGTTGCTTGAGCATGAACTGGTAACAATGAATACTCTGTAAGTACGCCCAGGAGTCCAACCCTTGCCGTACAGGGTACTCACATAACTCCCATTGGTCGAGATAACAGCCGGATTGGGATTGAAGACGAGGGAGGCAATATGGCCAAAGCTGGTTGGCGACTTGAGCTTAAAGGTGGTTGTCAGGAAGTTGCGCGGCAAAACGGCCAGCCTCGCGGTAATCGTGTATCTCCCCCTGACACAGGCAGCACTACCAAAGAAGGAAGGCCCACCGTGAAATGTTTTGTTAAAGCGGCCTTCTATATCCGTTGTGACCGTTAAGGAACCAGCGAAATTAATGCTGTCAACACACTGAAAATTGTTATCAGTCAGCCTATAGACGGCATTGCTATGCAGACCACGACCACTGACCGTTCCTACAAAGCTACCGGTGGTGTCTTCCGTCAAAGGCTTCTCTGCCACCGTAATGCTGGCTGGAATTGCCGCTGCTCGATGCACCCTGGCAGCATAGCTGACCGGAGAGCCAGCCACCACAAAAGCCGCCATCGTCAGGAGCAGAGTCAGCAACCCGGCTATCCGACAAACCAAAATCTTACGCATGAATAAACCTCTCTTTCAACACATATGATTTGGGACATTGATAGAATCTCATCTGCTCATGAGCACGAATAGAGGGAAGGACTGTCTGGAAGATGCTGTTCTCACCCTTTTTCCACCACCGCCCATATACCAACGTCAGTTGGAGCGTTTGATGCTTCTATAAGGAGTATAGAAATCGTATATAAATAACAGATCAGCATATATCACGGAGCACCGCTAACGCAGGAAAAACGGACATAACAACATAAAAAGAACACCCTTGAGTTGCATCCCGGTATTTGTCGGACCTCACTCAAAGGTGTTCTTTTTGCTCCCCTTGCGTTTACAGGAGGAGCATAAGCTATGACATGCTATCTCTCAACTAGAGGCTAGGAGCTGCAAGGTGCAGGGTAATCAGACGAGAGTCTGTTCCCACCGTCACGAGGAACTTGGCAGGACCAGCGCTGCATCCGAACCCCGTAATACTCACTTCAAAGTTTCCATCCCCATCGACAACCCCACCGGGGCTCTTAACTGTAGAGGCAATGCTGGTGCAGTGGCTGGTAACTGGTGTGACGCTAAAAGCTTTCCCAGGACCCCAGCCTTTTCCATAAAGCGTGCTCTTAGCTGCTCCACTGGTCGAGATGACCGCGGGATTGGGATTGAAGGTGAGCGCGTGTATAGTACCAAAGCTGGTTGGCGCATTGAGCTTAAAGGTGGTCGTCATGAAAACGCTCGGCAAAGCAGCCAGCGTTGCGGTAACCGTGTATCGCCCACTTGCGCAGGGAGCAGAGGCAAAGAAGGAAGGACCACCGAGGAACGTTGTGCTAAAGCGACCTTCTGTGTCCGTTGTGACCGTTAAGGAATCGGCGGTATTAATACTGTCAACACACTGAAAATTGTTGTCGGTGAGCACATAGGAGGCATTGCTATGCAGACCACGACCACTGACCGTTCCCACAAAACTACCATTGGTATCTTCCGTCAAAGGATTCTCTGCCACTGTGATACCGGATGGGACTACCGCTGCTTGATGGGCGCTGGCGGCATAACTGACTGAGGAGCCAGCCAACACAAAAGCCGCCATCGTTAGGAGCAGAGTCAGCAACCCCGCTACTCGGCAAATCAAAATTTTGCGCATGAATAAACCTCTCTTTCAACACATACGATTTGAGACATTGATAGCATCTCTCCTACCCCTCTGCACATCTATGAAAGGAAAGGTTATATGGGAAGTTCCTCTCACCATTTTTCCCTCACCACGCTCTTTCATCCAAATGTGAGGTGCAACATTTGATGCTCTATAGAAAGTGTATAGAGCGTGTATGAATAATAAATAGACATATATCACATGGCTATCGTTCGCTCAGGAAAGTGTCGTGACAGCATAAAAAGAGCTCTCCTGAACTGCATTCAGCGTCTAACCGCTCGAAGCCTGCTCAGGAAAGCTTTTCTTGCTCTCTCCTTCTACAATGGTAGGGCGTTTATTACTTCTTCAAGATCGGCAGGTTCATCCCCTCGTCACGAGTACGGTGGAAGCCAGCTGTCTCCTTAATACCACCTTCCGGGTACACTATCTTCGCTTCACGCTCCGGTAACAGGCTCGCGACCTCTTTTAACACAGCGTCGAGGAATTGATCTTCTGGCACAGTTTTAATAACTTCACCTTTGCGGAAAATGACGCCCTTGCCTTTCCCGCCAGCAAGGCCAACGTCGGCGTCACGCGACTCGCCAGGGCCGTTGACAACACAGCCCATGACGGCAACGTGTATGGGGGTCTGCACCTTCGCAAGGCGCTTCTCAACCTCGTTGGCAACGCCGATCACGTCAATCTCGACGCGCCCACACGAGGGGCAGGAGACGAAGGTGACACCACGGTTGCGCAATTCAAGCGAACGCAGAATTTCATAGGCCACCGGAATCTCTTCCTCCGGCTCGGCGCTCAAGCTGACACGAATGGTATCGCCTATCCCCTCAGCTAGCAGCAAGCCCAGGCCAACCGATGATTTTACTGCGCCTGTTACCAGCGTGCCCGCTTCGGTGATGCCGAGATGCAATGGATAGTCCGAACGTTGTGAGAAGCGACGATAGGCTTCCACCGCTGTGAGCACAGACGATGATTTCAGCGAGACATCAATCTCGCGATAGTCCAGCGCCTCACACCAGCTAATATATTCCAGCGCCCGGCTGACCATGCGCTCTGCCAGCTCCTCACGCTCTTTGCGCCGCGCCTCAGCAGGATCGCTCCGCTCTAATACGCCATCGTCGCGCAGTCGCACCTGGATACGCTGCATCTGAGCCTGCTTATCAAGGGCATCAATCGAGCCGGAGTTCACCCCGATACGCATGGCAATACCACGCTCTTTGGCGGCGGCGACAATCTGATCCAATGATTTGCGCCCGCTGAGCAGGTTGCCTGGATTAATGCGCACCTTATCAATCCCCTGACGAATCGCTTCTAGAGCCAGGGCGGGATTATAGTGAATATCGGCCACCAGCGGGATATGAATACGCTTTTTAATTTCGCCCAGTACTACGGCGTCTTCCATCTCCGGCACGGCCACGCGTACAATTTCGCAACCGACATCTTCCAGCCGATAGATTTGCGCCAACGTGCTCTCCACGTCTCGCGTATAGGTTGTTGTCATAGATTGGACGGAGATTGGCGCATCCCCACCAATTGCTACACTGCCAACATGAATTTGTCGAGTTTTTCTTCGCATAACGCCTACTACTCCAATTTAGCTTTGCTTAGCCCCTGGTGCATTTCCACCTGACTTCTCAAGGCTTGCGCGGTATACCGTCCCCCAGGAAGACAATGGGAGTCACTATCCATGCTCGCCCCATGTAGGGGTATCGCATTAAGCTAGTGAAAAATGTCATGGACAGTGATGACTACCATTAAAGCCAGCAATACAGCCATGCCAATAAAATTGATAATGCCTTCGCGCTCCGGCTTCAGCTTCTTTCCACCACGCAACACTTCGATCAGTACTAAAACAATTCGTCCCCCATCGAGCGCAGGGAATGGCAAAATGTTGATAATAGCCAGGTTCAGGCTCAACACCCCGGTCAAGCTCAGAATGGTCCACCACCCTAGATACACCGCATCTTGCGCAGTCTCTCCGGTGATCTGCACAATACCAACCGGCCCCACGATCTGAGGCTGAATCGCGCCTACGACCATCTGCCTGATCGTATCAACAAACTGGGTCGTGACATCGTAGGTGTGCGCGATGCCTTTGAACGGTGCCTGCCACACTGGCGAACTGACAAAAACGGTATTGGCAGCTATTCCCATATGTCCCTGCCCATTTGGCGGGTTGACGAGCGCGTTCACTGTCACGTCAGTTGGCGTTGACTGGCCCGGACGCTGGATTGTCAAATGCACGGGCATAGTGCTATGTTGATTGTTATCGGCTTTCGCTTGCTGATTGACCAGATCCACCACATCGCTAAAGTGCGCGACATGTTGCCCATTCACAGCCACGATCATATCAGCAGCATGCAAGCCCGCTGCCGCAGCTGGTGTGCCAGGAAGCACATCACCGACCAGTGGGCGAGTATCGGTAACAGGATCGCCCAGCGTATAGATAACGGTAAAGAGCAGCATGGCTAGCAGGATATTCATTGTCACCCCGGCCACCAGCACAATGATCCGCTTCCCTGCCGATTTGGCGGCGAAACTCTGCGGATCGTAATTGCCATTAGGATCGTGAACGTCTCCATTTTCACCCGGCATGCGCACAAAACCACCAATAGGGAGCAGATTGATGGAGTAAATAGTATGATCGGAGGTTGGTTTATCGGAGGCTGGTTTGTCGAAAGTACTCACCCCGCCACTTGTTCCTCCAAAGGGTGTTTGCGTGCCAGCCGCATCCCTATCACGACCGCGACCAAACCAGAGCACCTCCCAGCCTCCCTCATCTCGCTTACGAAACCCCACCAGCGCAGGCGGAAAGCCCAGACCAAATTCTTCTACACGGATGCCTGCCCATTTGGCCGTGAGGAAGTGACCAAGCTCATGTACAAGTACCAGCAGGCCAAAGACTGGAATGGCGGCGAGTAAGTACCAGTTGTTCATCCTTCATATTCCTTTACTTATCTAATGGGAGATGTCCGGTCCCATCTCATACAGTTCCAATGCAGGGTCAGTTATTTTTTGCACAGCTCTCGCACCATTCTACGCGCCCAGGAACAGGCCTCCAGAGCTGTCGCAACATCCGGTAGCTCTACCGAATGATGACGTTCTAGCACAGCCTCTATCAGTTCCGCTATCGCTAAATATTCAATTTTACCATCCAGGAACAGTTCTACGGCTTCCTCATCAGCCCCAACCAGGGCACAGGGATAGGTTCCCCCTCGTCTGCCTGCTTCTACCGCCAGACGGAAACAAGGGAAAAGCTCTTTATCAAGACTCTCAAAGCTCAAACAGGCCACATCTGGCCAGCATAGTTCTCGAATCAGACCGCCCGATGCATTATCAAGGCGGTCAGGATAGGTCAGAGCATGCATAATTGGCAGGTGCATACTCGGCAGGCTGGCCTGCATCTTGATTGAACCGTCGATGAACTCCACCATCGAATGGATAATGCTCTCCGGGTGAACGATTACATCAATGCGCTCATACGGCATGTCAAAGAGCCAGTGAGCCTCAATAACTTCCAGGCCTTTATTCATCAGCGTCGCCGAATCGATGGTAATTTTCGGCCCCATACGCCAGGTCGGATGGGCCAGGGCCTGTTCAAGCGTCACGGCTCGTAATTGTTCAGGGATGGCCCTGCGAAATGGGCCGCCAGAGGCGGTCAAAATCAAGCGCCGGATCTCGGCATGCTCTTCTCCGCGCAAACACTGCCAGATGGCGCTGTGCTCACTATCAACAGGCAGGATCGATACTCCAGCCCGCCGAGCTGCTCGCATCACCAGATGGCCTGCCATCACCAGCGTCTCTTTATTCGCCAGAGCAATGGTCTTGCCAGCCCCAATCGCCGCCAGCGTTGGCTTCAGTCCCATCAGCCCCGAAGTTGCCGCCACCACAATATCTACATCAGCGTGAGTAGCCGCTTCCAGCAAGCCTTGCTCGCCGATAATCACGCCGGGCAGAGCTGCTCGCGCTCTTTCTTCTATCTCTCGCGTCTCCGCAAAGCAGCTTATCAGCGCAGGTCTAAACTCCTCCATTTGTTGCGCCAGCAACTCAACATTGCTCCGTGCCGCCAAAGCAATCACTTGAAATTGATCCGGAAAACGCCGCACGATATCCAGCGTCTGCCGACCAATCGAACCTGTACTTCCAAGTAAAGCAATCCGTCTAGGAAAAGTGGTCATAGCATTTATCCACAGTTTAGTATTTGTTTACCCTTCGGCAAATTTTGACTTCCTTCTCTATGCCAGATTATAGCACCAGGATCTTACAAATATTTTAGCAGCAGAGATTTATCTATGTTCTATCTTGATATGAAAACAACATAGCCCCCCACCTACTTCCCTACCAACTGAGCGAAGAGATAGACCACAATGACCGCAAAGAGCAAGCTATCGATGCGGTCAAGCATCCCCCCGTGACCAGGCATCAGCTGGCCACTATCTTTTACATGCGTTTGGCGCTTAATCAGCGACTCCGCAAGATCTCCCAGGACAGCCGCGATACCAATCAGCACGCCCAGCACAATTGCTAGATACCAGGGTACACCAAGCGGATTAACGGTGAGGAGCAGGCCAGCTGCAATAGAAAGAATAAAGCCGCCAAAGGCACCCTCCCAGGTTTTAGCCGGGCTAATCGCCGGAGCCATCTTATGCCTGCCCCAGTAGCGCCCGCTAAAAAACGCCGCCGAGTCAAAGCCCCAGACGCCTAATAGCACCACAAGGAGCCACCAGGCACCGCGAGGCAAGACGATCCAGGCCCTGCCCGGTGCTAGCAACATCCCAGGCTCGGAACCGCGCAACAGCAAAAAGAAGCTCATCGACCATCCCAGGTAAACGGAGATCGCCAGGGTCAGCGCCCAGTCAATCATGGCCCCATCAAGCTTCTGACGGAAAAAAAGCCAGGGGAAAGAGACGAGCAGCGAACCGCCCAGTCCTATTTCAAGAATCGAAAGCCGCCATTGCGGCAACATGGCCGCAACCAGAAAAAGGACGCTCAACCCCAGACTGATCCATATTAACGGGTGATAACCACCATGCCGCAGCATTGTGTGTAGCTCAAGCGTCC
This sequence comes from Ktedonobacteraceae bacterium, assembly GCA_035764225.1. Classification (GTDB taxonomy): domain Bacteria; phylum Chloroflexota; class Ktedonobacteria; order Ktedonobacterales; family Ktedonobacteraceae; genus DASRHT01. Next base: position 3,236 of record DASTZT010000125.1, on the reverse strand, counting down.
CTAATATCACTACCAAAAAAGCCGCCGCAAAGGCAACCCAGCCGCCAAACCAGACAAATATAAGCACAACAGGGATAGCGACAAGCGCGGTCAGCCAACGCTGGCGGACCGAATGGCCCTGCGTGCTCGTTTGACGCGGATCTGGTGAACCCGTTTCTATATCCTGCTCATTTGCCCCTTGCAAACAATCTATTTCCTCTTAATATATTTACGTCTCTCGTTCCGCAGCAGATGGGCGGACGCGAGAGCCACCCCTACTGCGTGCCAGTGGGGGCCAGACGACCAAATCTCCGTTGGCGCTGACGATAACTGGCGAGAGCCGCGAGTAAATCCTCGCGCCCGAAATCGGGCCAGAGCGTCGGCGTAGCATAGTACTCGCTGTAAGCAGATTGCCACAACAGGAAATTGCTCACGCGCATCTCCCCCGCCGTACGAATGACCAGATCAGGGTCCGGCAAATCTCGTGTATAGAGATACGAGGCCAGCAGTTCTTCAGTGACGGCCTCTGGACTATGCCCATCAGCAATAATTTGCCGGATCGCGTCTACCAGTTCGGTTCGTCCACCATAATTAAAGCATACATTCAGGCCGATACGGGTATTGTTGCGAGTCAACTCCACCGAGTCCCGCACGGCCTTTTGAATATCGGGAGAGAGATCCTGTAAACGTCCAAGATGACGCAAGCGCACCCCATCGCGATGTAACTTCTCTAAATCCGAGCGTATCGTTTCCCAAAACAAACGCATCAATCCGTTGACTTCAGCTCGTGGTCTGCCCCAATTCTCGGTAGAAAAAGCATACACGCTAAGCATTTCAATATTTTCATCAGTGGCGCACTCAACGACGCGGCGCAAAGCGGCTACCCCTGCCTTATGCCCTGCCAGGCGGGGCAGGCGACGTTGTGTTGCCCAGCGTCCATTGCCATCCATAATGATGGCAATATGACGGACTGGAACTGATTGCTCAGATGCACCAGGGTGTGGTTGCGGAGAATTACTCTCTTTCTCCTTTGAGGATGAAAAGAGCTTCTGCATCTTGGACAACGTTAGACCTCCAAAATCTCCAGTTCCTTATGTTTGCCGACCTTATCCATCTCTTCGATGTAGCGGTCGGTGAGCTTCTGTAGCCGCTCAGTGCTACGTTTCAGCTCGTCTTCGGAAACTTCCTTCTTTTTCTCACGGTCGCGCAACTTATCCTGCACATCGCGACGAACATTGCGGACCGCAACCTTATGCTCATCCAGTTTTTTGTGAAGCATCTTCACAAGATCGCGTCTGCGCTCCTCGCTCATTGGAGGAATGTTCAGACGGATCACCTGCCCATCATTGTTAGGATTAATGCCTAAATCTGACTTCTGGATCGCTTTTTCAATATCCGTCAGCATTTTTCGATCCCAGGGCTGAATCACCAGGAGGCGAGCCTCTGGAACAGAAATACTGGCAACTTGATTGATCGGTGTTGGAGCACCATAATAATCCACCGTAATGCGCTCAACCAGGGCAGAGCTTGCACGTCCGGTCCGAATCGCGCCCAGGTCTTGCTTTAAAGCCTCCACTGCTCTTTGCATACGCCGCTCTGCATCGGCAAATAAATCTGCTGTCATCCAAACCTCCAAATATGGATACTGCTACTCTCGGTGCGGGGAGATGATACAGTCCCTACCCAGGGCAGAGAGCCACACACTGCATCGCACCGCCAGACAGGATTTTTCATCCGTCTGAGACGAGTGTACCACACTTTTCGCCACGTATGATGGCTTCCAATGCTCCATGTTGATGCAAATTGAACACGATAATGGGCATGTGGTTATCCTTACACAGTGAGAGTGCGGTACTATCCATGACGTTAAGCTCCATGTTCAAAGCCCGCATATAGCTCAGTTCTTCAAACTTGCGAGCGCGCGGATTGCGCATAGGGTCATCGTCATAGACGCCATCCACTTTGGTCGCTTTGAGCAAAACTTGCGCATTCAGTTCGACCGCACGTAATGCAGCGGCAGTGTCGGTAGTGAAAAATGGATTGCCGCTCCCCGCCGCTAAAATCACGATGCGTCCCTTCTCCAGATGGCGAACCGCGCGACGGCGGATAAATGGTTCAGCCACAGGAGGCATTTCAATGGCAGTTTGCACACGGGTAGCTATATCCAGTTTTTCCATTGCGTCCTGCATTACCAGCGAATTCATGACAGTTGCAAGCATACCGACGTAATCAGCAGTGGCCCGATCTATGCCAGTAGCGGCGGCATCGGCTCCACGCCAGATATTCCCACCTCCAATCACTAATGCTATCTCTACCCCTAAACTATGCACGCGTTTTACTTCGGCAGCAATACGTTGCACCGTCTCGGCATCGATGCCATATCCCTGAGGCCCCAGAGCCTCCCCACTTAACTTGAGCAGGATACGCCGATATTTTAGCTGAGCAACCATAAGACACTCCCTCACCCTATGCATAAACCACAAGAAGTTCGTCTACTCCTTCCACGTCCGGCACCCCTATCGAGATGTATCATAGAGCCATGCCTGACGGGAAGCGGCTATTACTCTCCGAGAGCAAAGCGACTAAAGCGGCGCACCACGATATTCTCGCCCGTCTCCGCAATCACTTTGCGCACCAGATCACCAACTATCGTAGACTCATCCTTGACCCACGGCTGCATCAACAGCACCTGCTCGCTCATGACCTTTTTGAACTTATTCTCTACAACGTCTTCCCGCCTGTCCTGCGGAACCTTCTCCATTGATGGGTCTTCCAGAATTTCTTTTCGCGTTTTCTCAACCACGTCGGCGGGCACATCCTCTAAGCTAATATAGATGGGGGCAACGCCGACGATTTGCAGCGCCAGTTCGTTGGCAAGCTGGCGAAAACCTTCGCTGCGTGCCACAAAATCGGTACTGCAATTGAGTTCCAGCAACACGCCTACCCGGTTATTATGATGGACATAGGAGAAGACGCCTCCCTCTTTGGTCTCGCGGCCTGCCGCAATCATTTTTTCTGCTTTGCGGTCACTCCTGGCTTCCAGGATCTTGATCGCCTCTTCCCAGGACTGGGCCTCGGTGAGGGCATTCTTACAATCCGCGAAAGTTGCGCCCGTCTCCTCGCGCAATTTTTTTACATCCGTAGCAGCGTAGTTCATCAGGTTATTTCTCCTCAATTCATCAGGTATGATACTCAGATAGCGACGACAGTTCAACAGCCTCTGTCCATCTTTTTTGGTTTCTGAGTGCTTGACAAAT
>DASTZT010000124.1:0-2973 GCA_035764225.1 Ktedonobacteraceae bacterium | reverse complement strand
CGATTTCGTGATAGTCGCGGATCGACCAGAAGGTCAGTTCACACTGCTTTCCCTCTTCGATGCTGCCAGTCTGATCTTGTAATGCCAGCGCCCGCGCTCCATTAATCGTCGCCGCCGTGAGCGCCTCTTCAAGCGTCATCCCCATTGACGACATTGCCAGTTCCAGCATCATCTGCATATTTTCGCAATACGAGGTGCCCGGATTAAAATCGGTCGCAATCGCTACATGCAGGCCACGATCAAGCAAGCGTCTGGCTGATGGATAGGGAGTACGTAACGTATGCGAACAGCCAGGCAATAAGGTTGCCACAACGCCTGCCTCGCGTAACGCGTCCAGGTCCGCATCGTCGGCATAATCAAGGTGGTCGGCGGAGGTCGCACCGAGTTCGGCTGCCAGCCTAGAACCGCCGGATGGGCTGAGCTGGTCGGCATGAATTTTGAGTTGATAGCCCAGCTCTTTCGCGCGGGTCAAAATGCGACGACTCTCTTCCAGCGTAAAGGCTTCGCGCTCACAAAAAACATCGCAAAAGCGAGCCAGCCCGACAAAAGAAGGCAGCATTTCTTCAATCACCATCTCAACGTATGTTGTGCGCTGATCGCGATATTCCGGTGGGATACTATGCGCACCCAGAAATGTGGGGACAATGCGGATCTCGTTATGGCCGTAACGATGAACAGTTTCTTCCAGGTTGCTAAGGTCATGGATAACGCGTAGACAGGCTTCCTCTGTGGCCACATTCAGGCCGTAGCCCGTTTTAATTTCAACGGTTGTCGTGCCGTGTGTACGCATCGTATTGAGCCGTTCGCTTGCTAACTCTATCAGCGTCTCGGTCTCTGCCTCTCGTGTGGCTTTCATTGTGGTAAGAATGCCGCGCCCCTGAGCCAGCAATTCGCCATAGCTTACACCGGAGCGGCGCAAGTGAAATTCTTCTGCGCGATCCCCCGCGAAAACGAGATGCGTGTGCGAATCAACAAAGCCAGGAGTGACGACGGCTCCTTCAGCATCGATCAGCGTAATGCTAGAAGCGTTGCCAGGTGTATCAGATTGAAAAATTGGTTCCGTCTCATCATCGGAACCAATCCAGCTAATCGTGCCATTATGGACCGCCAAAGCGGCGTGATCAATAATTTGTAGCGGACCAGTCGCGCCTTGTATTGGTTGCTGGGCCATAGTGACTAATTGTCCAATATTGCGAATAACCGTATCTGCCAGAATTTTTGATGGTGGTTGAGACGACCCTTGCTCCATAAATTCTCTCTCCTTACAAATCGCTGCAATCTTTCTCATCGTTATAGCATAACTTGCTGCGGGCGTCTACTTGCCCTCCATAGCCGGATTTGTTACACTGTGGTCAGATGAAAGAATCCTTGCGTCGATGGATTGCGTAGGGGCAGGTGCTCTGCCCCTGCCCTGCCCCTACAATGATTGAGGAGTGACTATGAGAGCAGTTGATGACAGCAGTCCCCGCTATGCCGCCGTTCTGCGGATATTACAGGCATGGAAACAACTGCCTGAGAGCGACCTATCACGGATGCTGCGCAACTACTATCTAATCACCGATGATTTCCGTGAGATGGAGGAGCAGGGTCTGCTTACCATGACCTTTGTTGGTGACGAGTACATGATTGCTACCACCTTGCTTGGTCGTCTTTGGCTAGAACAGTATACTACTGAGGAGCAGAAACATGGCACATAATTACGATGATGCTGATGAAGCACTGCCTTATATTACAATTGGGACGGATGAGGCGAAGCGCATGATTGAGGCCGGAGCGCGGGTAATTGACGTGCGGCAGCCGGACGAGTGGAATCGCGGACATATTCCAGAGGCGGTCCTGGTTCCGCTCAACGGTATTTACTCGTTTGGCAGAGCTATCCAGGATCTGGATGTGTCAATCGATGAAGATGTGATTTTCGTCTGTGCAGCGGGTCAGCGTAGCGCGACCGCATCGGAAATTGCCTTAGTGGCGGGCTTAAAAAAGGTTTACAATCTGGCAAATGGCATGAATGGCTGGATCAATCGACGCTATGCTATTGAACGCTAGCTGAACCAATTGTTTGTATGCATCATAGCGAACACTCTATTTATTGAGAGGAGACATAGTATGTCCCTACTAGAAGGAAAAAAAGCCTTCATTTTTGGCGTTTCGAATCATCGCTCCATCGCCTGGGCTATTGCGCAAGCCCTGGCTGCTGAAGGGGCGCAACTTGTTTTTGCGTACCAGGAGCGAATGGAGAAATATGTACGAGAGCTGGCGGCGAAAATTCCCGGCACAGAAGTGGTGCCGTGCGATGTGCAGAGCGATGAACAACTTGACACCGCTTTTGCCCAGGCCGGCCAGATCTTCGGCGGCGAACTCGATATCCTGATCCACTCCGTTGCCTTCGCTCCCCCTGCCGAACTGGAGAATCCTTTCATTGAGACTTCGCGCGAAGGCTTTCATACCGCCCTGGATATCAGCGCCTATTCCCTGATTGCGATGGCCAAACGTGCCCAACCGCTGATGATTCCGCGCGGTGGTGGTAGTGTGCTCACTCTCACCTATATGGCAAGCGAACGGGTGATGCCGAAATATAATGTGATGGCCGTCGCCAAAGCCGCGCTTGAGTGCAGCGTGCGTTATCTAGCGTTTGAGATGGGCGAGCATAATATTCGCGTCAACGCCATCTCTGCCGGTCCGCTCAATACATTGGCAGCTCGTGGCGTCTCCGGCTTCACCTCCTTCCGCGAACAAATGGGACACATTGCGCCCCTGCGCCGCAATATCGAGCAAAGCGAAGTCGGCGACACCGCCCTCTTCCTGAGCAGCAATTACGCCCGCGCCATCACTGGCGAGATTATGTTCGTTGATGCTGGCTATAACATCATGGGAGCTGTGTAGCGTAGACTCGATTGATAGCAAAAGCAAGATCAATAAAAAAACGACGAGAGGACAATCTTCCTCCCGTCGTTTTTCTATGTGAAAATCTAT
>DASTZT010000123.1:0-13690 GCA_035764225.1 Ktedonobacteraceae bacterium | reverse complement strand
GAACCGGCTGCAAGGCTTGATCGAGCAGGTAGAGCCGGGTATGGGCAATGGGACGCCCGATGGGAATGGTTGCAGTTTCAGGATGAATCTCCCCAGGAGCCAGTTCATAGACGCAGCAGCCAACAACCGTCTCCGTTGGCCCATACTCGTTGACCAATCTCAGCTCTGGTGCATGGATTTGCCAGAAGGTCACATGCTCCTGCCGTAAGGCTTCTCCTCCAATGACGAAAACCTGCGCCCGTCCAGACACTTTCTCGTTCGCCAGTTGATCAGCCAGTAGCGTGAGATGAGCGGGCGTGAGCTTGACCAGGCTCAAATCTCTGGCCTCCCGCAACGCATTCCCCAGTGCCTCAATTCCCTGTTCTTCGGGCAGCACTTCCAGGCGTCGCCCCGTTAGTAACGGCGCAAACAGACTGGTCACACTCAGATCAGAGGCCAGCGAGGAATGCAGTATCGCTCCCCGTCCCTGCTCAACGCGATAGGCGCGGGTACACCAGGCAAGATAGTTGCTCAGCCCCTGATGAGTAACCATAACGCCTTTGGGGCGACCCGTCGAGCCGGAGGTATAGATGATATAAGCAAGATTTGCTCCGCTAATTTCGCTGCTGGGATTGGCCAGTTCTTCATCTTGCAGAAGGTTCCGGTAGCTATCCAGGCAAATTACCTGTCCTTGATAGGGGGGAAGGTCCTGCAACATCCGCTGGTTGGTAAGCACCACCGGTGCCTGTGTTTCTTGCAGCATAAAGGCAAGCCGCTCCCCAGGATAGCTCTTGTCCAGAGGAAGATAGGCCCCGCCTGCCTTGAGCACGCTCAGCACAGCGATGACCATTGCTGGAGAACGTTCCAGATACAAAGCAACGGGCACTTCCGGTCCTACACCTTTTGCTCGTAATGTATAGGCAAACTGGTTAGCAAGTTGGTTCAGTTCCTGATAGGTAAGAAGTACCTGCTCACCTTGCTGCCCTTTAGAGGACAACGCGATAGCATAGGGAGTGCGTGCTACCTGATCCTCGAAGAGCCGATGGACCCGAACATCCGAGGAAGTATTGATAGTGGTTGCATTCCAATCAATGAGCAGGCCACGTCGTTCAGACTCATCGAGCAGAGGCAGCAAGGAAAGCTTCTCATTGGAATTGGCCACAATTGCTTCGAGGAGCGTCTGATAGTGCCTGACAAGCCGTTGGATAGTCTCGCGCTCAAAGAGATCGGTATTATACTCGACAATGCCATGCACGCCACCCGGCGAATCCATCAGTTCGACGGTCAGATCGAACTTGGTTGTTGCATTGCTGAGTTCAAGCGGATACGGGTGGAATACATTCCTTTCGTTATCCGCCGATTCAATAAATTGCATTCCTACGGGAGCGTTTTGCACGATGAACATGACCTGGAAAAGCGGATGATGACTCAAGCTGCGTTCAGGCTGTACTGCCTCGACAACTTTGCCAAAGGGCAGGTCCTGATGTGCATATGCCTCAAGGCAGACCTCTCGTACGCGTCCGAGCAGGCTATGAAACGATGGATCTCCCGATAGATCAACGCGCAATGCCAGGGTATTAATAAAGAGGCCAATCAACCCCTCAAGCTCGCTACGCCCTCGTCCGGCAATGGGCGTACCCACGACGATGTCAGCCTGTCCAGAGTAGCGGAATAAAAGCACCTGAAAAGCCGCGAGCAGGGTCATGAAGAGCGTCACCGCCTTCCTCTGGCTAAGCGCATAGAGTTCACGGCTCAGGGTTGGCGAGAGCGCGATAAAACAGGCGTCGCCCCGGTATGTTTGTGTAGTGGGACGAGGATGATCGGTAGGCAAATTAAGCACGGTTGGAGCATTTACAAGCTGATTACGCCAGTAAGCTATCTCTTGTTCCAATACCTCGCCCTGCAACCATTGACGCTGCCAGAGAGCATAATCAGCATACTGAACAGGGAGCGAAGGTAAAGAAACAGGCTCTCCAGCGACAATAGCCTGGTAAAACGCGTTCAATTCATTTACCAGGATACTGGTTGACCAGCCATCAACGATGCTATGATGGATAGTGAGCAGCAGAACGTGCTCACATTCGCTCATTCGCAGGAGCAAAGCTCGTAAGAGCGGCCCCATGCCCAAATTAAAAGGCTGCGAGATATCTCTGGTAGTATGGTGATATAGTTCCTGCTGCCGTATTTCCGCCTGCAAATCGCTCAAATCTTTGATGCGCAGATCAACCCGGAGCTGAGGAAGAATCGTTTGTTGGGGAATACCATCGGCCACCGTGAATATTGTACGAAGCGCCTCATGTCGCCGACTTAAAGCATTCAAGCTATCCCGTAGCGCTTTAATGTCGAGGTCTCCCTGTATCTGTAGTGTTACCGGAATATTATACGCCGGGCTTTCAGGCTCAAGCTGGTGCAGAAACCAGAGTCGCTCTTGAGCGTACGAAAGCGGGAGAATGCTCCCCTGTGATCGTGGCAAAAGCGGCGGTATTTCCAGCACGCCAGAAGTATTTCCCCTGGCAGCTTCAATCCGCGCAGCCAGCCCGCCGAGCGTTGGTGCCTCAAAAACGGCACGCAGCGGTATCTCAACTTGAAATGCCTCCCGTAACCGCGCGACCTGCCGTGTTGCTAAAAGCGAGTGCCCGCCCAGCTCGAAAAAATTATCCTGCACTCCCACGCGACCAATGTGAAGAAGGTCCGACCAGATAGCGATAAGAACGGCCTCGACGAGCGTTTGTGCGGGAGGAAGCTTGTCTCCTTGCACGCGTTCCGCAACTTCAGGGGCGGGCAAGATACGACGGTCCACTTTTCCGTTGGGCGTCAGGGGAAGCGCATCCAGGAAGACGAAGTGCGCGGGAACCATATAGTCAGGCAACTGGGCCTGCAGATAGTGCCGGAGTTGCTGCGCACCAGTAGCGGCGGTCGAAGCCTGTGACGGCACGACATAAGCGACCAGGCGTTTCTCCCCAGGAGTATCCTCACGCGCCAGGACGACCACCTCGGCTACATCTGGATGATGGCCGAGCAGCGCCTCAATTTCTCCTGGCTCGATACGATAGCCACGGATCTTCACCTGGTGGTCGAGGCGTCCTAGATAATAGATTGTCCCATCGGAACGATAACGTGCCTGGTCGCCTGTTTGATAGAGCCGACGCCCAGGGAGCGGGCTAAAGGGATCGGGGACAAAGCGTTCCGCCGTGAGATCGGGACGATTGAGGTAACCTTGCGCCAAACCATCGCCTCCAAGATAGAGTTCTCCTGCGACGCCAATTGGGACGGGCTGCATATAAGCATCCACAATGTAGGCCTGCGTTTGTGCCAGCGGACGACCAATCGGGACCCACCCTTGCTCCTCAATGCTCATGGTGGCCCAGATGGAATAAGTAGTGTCTTCGGTCGGGCCATAGAGATTGTTGATTCGTTGCACGCTGCATTGCTGATAAAGAGATTGCACTAGCTCGCGAGAGAGGGCTTCCCCGGCCAGGTTGATCGTAAGAAGAGTAGGAGGCAGTCCGGTGCCGTTGAGGAGTGCTATCGCTGCTGAGGGGACCGTATTGAGCAGTGTAACAGTCTCATACTCAGCCAGAGTTGAAAGGTCGAGCACAGTTGAGGCCAGGATTACTTTCCCTCCCCAGCACAGCGGAGCGAAGAGTTCAAAGATAGAGAGATCAAAGCAAATAGAGGTTCCGAATAATACCCCGGCCAGTTCTTCGTCTGAAAACTGCTGACGTACCCAGTGCAGAAAAGCCACGGCGCTCCAATGGCTGATGCAGACCCCTTTGGGGCGGCCTGTAGAGCCCGAAGTATAGAGGACATAAGCCAGGTTCTGGTTGCTCAGCTCCCGCACCATGTTGTCAGAACTTTCCCCGATGTAAAGTTCAAGATTATCCAGGCAGAGAGCTTGATCGGTAGAGAACGGCATATGACCTAATAAATCTGCCTGAGTTAAAACAAGCGTCAAGCGGGCATCTTGTACGGTAAATGCGAGTCGCTCGCGAGGATAGGTAGGGTCTAGAGGAACATAGGCCGCACCAGTTTTGAGGATCGCTAGTAGTCCGATCACCAGGTCCGGTGTGCGAGGAAGACAGAGTCCTATCAGATGTTTGGGGCCAATGCCGTGATGGAGTAATAAATGCGCCAGCCGGTTAGCTCGCTCATCGAGTTCCTGATAGGTGAGCTGCTGTCCTTCAAAGACGACCGCCACTTTATCCGGCATCTTCTCCGCCTGTTCCTCAAACAGAGAATGCAGGCATTGATACTGCGGCAAAGCCTCATAGGCACTATTCCATTCCTGGAGCAGTTGCATGTTTTCGGCTGGCGTCAACAGAGATAATGTTGTGACGCATTGTTCAGGATCAGCGACGATGCTTTCCAGCATTACTTTGTAATGTCCTATCATACGCTGGATCGTCATGGCCTCGAACAGATCGGTATTATATTCGACGTGCCCCGCCAGATCCTCAGGAGTCTCCACCAACTCGAAAGCGAGATCAAACTTCGCAGTTCCGCTGCTTATCTCCAGGGGCTCCAGACTCAGCCCTTGACTGGCCAGAAGCGTATTGGTATCACGAGGCGAGATATTTTGTAGTACAAAAAGCACCTGGAAAAGCGGCGACTGGCTCAAACTGCGCTCTAGCTGTAGTTCTTCAACCAGTTTTTCAAACGGTAGATCCTGGTGAGAATAAGCGGCCAGCGTCATTTCACGCACCTGGAGCAACAATTCTTTGAAACGTGGATTGCCTGACAAATCGGCACGCAATACCAGCGTGTTGATAAAGAAACCAATCAGGCGCTCAACTTCAATACGGGTACGGCCAGCAATCGGCGTGCCAACGACAATATCGGTCTGACCGCTATAGCGAAAGAGCAGCGTCTGAAGGGCAGCCAGCAAGGTCATGAAGAGCGTCACTCCTTCCTGCTGGCTCAAGGCTTTGAGCCGGGTACTCAGAGCACGAGAGAAGGAGAAAGAATAGCGAGCACCATGAAAGGTCTGTATGGCCGGACGGGGATAATCGGTGGGGAGATCAAGCGCGGGAGGAATGCCAGCCAGCTGCGTGCGCCAGTAGGTCAGTTGCTGTTCAATCACCCCCCCTTGCAGCCATTGTTGCTGCCAGAGTGCATAGTCGGCATACTGGACTGGCAATGCCGGGAGTTGAGCAGGGACACCTGTTGTACGAGCAATATAGCAGGCATCCAGCTCGTGGAAAAATATTTCCGCCGACCAGCCATCGGCCACAATATGATGCAGCGTAAGCAGCAGCACATGTTCTTTCACATTCAAGCGCAGCAGCGTGACGCGCACCAGGGGCCCCTGTTGCAGATTAAACGGGCGTTGTGCCTCCTCGTTGGCCAGACGCGCTACGATATTTCGCCCTGTATTAACCGTTACCTTTGCTAAATCAACGAGAGTCAGTGGAAGGTATAACGTCGGAGCAATAATTTGTACAGGCTGCTCCTCATACACCGCAAAAGTAGTACGTAACGGCTCATGGCGCTGAACAAGATCATTCAGGCTTTGCTCTAACGCTCTCACATCCAACGCCCCTTTTATCAAGAAAGAGCCGGGGATATTGTAAAGCGGGCTATCTGCTTGCAACTGGTCAAGGAACCAGAGCCGCTGTTGCGCGAACGAAAGCGGGAGTGGACCGCTGCGGTCAGCAGGTTGGATAGCCGGAAGAGCCTGTCCCTTCGTGCGCTGTTTGATTTTTTCGATAGATGAAGCAAGCGCGAGAATAGTTGGTGCATCATAGATAGCTCGCACTGGCAATTCAATACGCAAAACCTCCCGCAGGCGCGCTACAACCTGGGTAGCCTGTAAGGAGTGCCCTCCAAGCTTAAAAAAGTTATCCAGGCGACTGACGCGCTCCAATTGCAATACAGCAGCCCAGATGCCAGCCAGTATTTCTTCAATGGGGGTACGTGGAGCTACATACGACTCATTGACCGTTGCGTGCTGCTGTTCGGGGGCAGGAAGAGCCCGATAATTAATTTTGCCGGAGGGGCCACGCGGGAACGTATCAAGAAGCACAAAGGCCGCCGGTATCATATAGGTCGGCAACCTGTCCTGAAGATAGGCACGCAGTTGAGTAACGAGGGAAAGCGAGGGCCGGGCGGGGATGATATAGGCTACAAGGCGAGGAGCGTTGGGCGTGTCTTCACGCGCCAGCACCACAGCATCTTTCACTGGCGCATGCTGGTTGAGTATCATCTCGATCTCGCCCAGCTCAATGCGGAAACCGCGTAACTTCACCTGAGAATCTACGCGTCCAAGAAATTCGATATTGCCATCCTCCCGATACCGTGCCAGGTCCCCAGTTTTATAAAGCCTTGCTCCAGGGCCGAACGCCATAAATTGAGTTTCATGGGTAGGCGATAAATCGCTGGAGGACGCGATAAATCGGGTTTCTACGCTGGTCCCTACGAAGGGATCGGGGACAAAACGTTCCGCTGTCAATTCGGGACGGTGCAGATAGCCGCGTGCCAGCCCTGCCCCACCGATGTATAACTCGCCAGGCATGCCCACCGGGACTGGCTGCATGCGCGCATCCAGAATATAGACTTGAGTATTGGCGATTGGCCGACCGAGGGGAAGCGACGCCAGTGGTTCGGCTTCACTGGCGGGAGGTAATTGGTAGAGTAGCGCCGTGATGGTGGTTTCCGTCAGCCCATAGGCATTATACCAGATGACCGGCTGCCGGACGAGGTCGCGCCAGGCATTTACATGGGCAGGCGAGACCTTCTCACTGCCTACGATCATGCATCTCAGGCTGGGCGGGGGCTGGCTATGGGAGCGCAAGAGTTCTGAGACCCACTCATGCCAGTAAGAGGAAGGGAGATTGAGCACCGTCAACTGTTCTGCCGCTGCAAAACGGGAAAATTCGGCCCCTGAGGGAGCAACTGCCTGGGGCCAGATTACTACCGTCGCTCCGTGCAGCCATGCAGGGAAAAGCTCTTCCAGGGCGACATCGAAACTGATCGAAGCAAAGTGGAGCACCCGGTCACCTGCGTGCAACTGATAACGCTGACTAACTGCCACACAATGATTGAGCAGCGCCAGATGTGGCACCACCGCTCCCTTCGGAGAGCCAGTCGAGCCGGAGGTATAAATGACATAGGCGGCATTGCCAGGTAGCACGCTTACTTGAGGAGGATCGCCGCATTCCTGCTCGATAGTGGACCACGCGCTATCCAGGCACGTCACCTGAGCGGGCAGGGTAGAAAGTCTGGCTTGCAGCGTATGTTGCGTTAGTACAAATGATAGCTGTCGTTGTCGATCACCGAGGGATAGAGAAGGCGCTTCCGCGAGGGGCTGGATATCGGCCAGCATAAAGGCCAGCCGCTCTGGCGGATAGCCAGGGTCCAGCGGCACATAGGCACCTCCCGCCTTGAGAATGCCCAACAAGCCAATCATCAGCTCAAGTGATCGCTCCATAAACAATCCCACTCGCACTTCGGGACCTACCCCTGATCGGCGCAAGTAGTGCGCAAGCTGGTTTGAGCGCCGGTCCAGTTCAGCATAGGTCAGGCCAGCAAGTCCCCGCACGCGTTCCCCTTCCTCATCTGTTCCATCACAGCTCAGAGCTATGGCATCGGGTGTGCGCGAAACTTGCAGTTGGAAAAGCTGAGTCAGCATCACATCCTGCTGATATATGGTTGCATCTTCGACCCTGGGCCAGCGGGACAACATCTGCTGACGCTCGGCCTCGTCCAGCAGGGATATGTCCGCCAGTCGGGCCTGTGGATTAGCTACGAAGCTTTTTAGCAATGTGCGTAAGAAACCAAGCGCGCGGCGCATTGCAGCGGGAGCGAAGCGGGCAATTTCATAACCAAGCAGGATCTCCATTTCAGGCCCTGGCACAACGACCAGTACCAGCGGGTAATTTGTCTGTTCCAGGGATTGCAAAAAGCGCAGACGAAGAGTTTCTGGCCCCCTGTTGCCAGGTGCCTCCATGCTTGCGGCCTGATAGTTCTCAAAGACCACCAGGGATTCAAAAAGGGATTGCCCGCGCGGCACCTCGCTCCAGCCGTGGACCTGCACCAGGGGCGTGTAATCATACTGGCGCGCTGCTGCCTGCTGCGCCTGCAATTGCTTCAGCCAGGGAAGGAGGACCGATTGGGCTGTGACCTGCACTCGTACCGGAAGGGTATTAATAAAAAGGCCAACCATAGCCTCTGCCCCAACCAAATCAGCAGGCCGCCCAGCAACGGTAGCGCCAAAAACAATGTCAGCAGGGCTATCCGGGGCATGATCTGCGCCAACGTTATAGAGGCTCAATAAAAGCGCCCATGCCCCCTGAACCAGCGTGTTCAGGGTAAGCTGGTGCCGACGAGCGAAGGCATTGAGATCGGTCGTTATCTCTTGAGAGAGCGTGATCCCTTGCAGTTCCACAGGCCGACCGCCGCGCAATCTGAGCTCACGTTTCGCCGCCAGATCCTGCTGCGAAGGCAAGGATACTGGTTCTCCCGGCTCGTCTCCAACCTCTGAGTTTGCAAGCATAAGAGGTGTGGGCACAGTAAAGCCCTGCAAATAGTGCCGCCAGAAAGCTTCGGCCTCAGCAAGATTCTGGCGGTGCAGCCAGCCGATATAATCCTGGTAAGGGCGTCTGCTTTTGAAGCGCGGCTCCTGCCCTGTACGTAGAGCCTCGTAGGTGCTTATAGCCTCTTGCAAAACAATTGTGAGGGACCAGCCGTCGAGCAGGAGGTGATGGTGAGTCAACAGAAAAAAGTGGGTATCATTGGTGATATGTAAGAGCGTCAGGCGTAACAATGGTGGCTGAGCAAGATCAAAGCCAAGCATGCGATCTGCGGCTACCAGTTCTTCGAGCTTGCTTTGCTGGTCGGCAGAGGCCAGTTCTCTCCAGTCATAGCGCGTCCAGGGGACCTCTACAGATTGATAAACCACCTGCATCGGCTCATCCAACTCTTCCCAAAGGAAGGCAGTGCGCAGAGTTGTGTGTTGTGCTACAACGCGCTGCCAGGCTTCACGGAGAGCGGTAAAATCGAAGGCTCCCCCTATACTGAAGAGAGCTTGCTCCATATATACTCCTGAATGGGGAGCATACAACGTATGGAACAACATGCCCCGTTGCATGGGGGAAAGCTCGTAGATATCTTCAATGTTATCCACTTCAACAGCCATCCGGGTTATCTCCTGTTCAATTAGAGGCCATTCCAGGAATTATAGGGTACGAGGCGAGCATGCGGGCTATTGTACGCAACAACAATCGTTCCATGCTCTAGCAGAGGAATGGAACGCGGGTTGTCGGTATAATTCCGCATGTTCCCATCGGCATCAAAAGCGTAAAAGGCCAGCGGATGAGTTACGTCGGACTGATAATCGGCAACCTGTGTCCGGCTAAGTGGTTGCCCCCAGATATCAAAGAATTCTCCTAGCGTATAGGTGCGGTTGGTCGGGGCATCAACGTGAATAATATTGTCAGCCTCAAACACATGCAGAGGATACAGGCAGGTCGTTCGACCATTTGACGCAAGGGCAGTTACGTCCGGCTGCGACGGAGCCACGCTACCGATTCCAGCGGGAATGCCCACCTGTTGATCGTTTATATACACTGTTAAATGGACGCTGACACGCTGCGCCGAACCGAGAGTTGCCTGACAGAGCATGTCACCTACCGGCTGGCCAGTCGCAGGATTTCCGCGAGAAAGCCGAAGGTTTGAGACTGCATGAGTGGGCGTCGCGAGCGCAACCGGCAGGATAACTAGCACGGCCAAAAGCCCCCCAACCACGCAAATGCTCACCTGTTTTTGGAATGTGCTGAACCGACCCTGTTTCGGTTGCGCTTGTAAAGCAGCCTCTGGCCCTTGTGGCTGCCCCGCTTCATCCCTCGGCAACGGCTTATTGAGCACATCCGCATAATCATTGAGCGTGACCCGCAGGTAGAGCGCGCTGGTGATAATCAGAATAGCCACAGCAGTGAAGAGCGTATCAATCGGCCCTAAAAGTAGCCCTCCGATTTGTATCGTTTTATCCTGGAGTGCTGTAATCAGCAGCGGGACGAGAGTGAGCGAGAACAGGGTCACAATGGTAAGCATTTGCGTCAGCATGGAGTTCACCCGTCCCATCATAGCCCGGGGCGTGGCCTTGAAAAAGATGGGGCCAAATGCAACCGAGGACATAGATTGTGATACGCCCAGTAGCAATACAATGGCAAACGCAGCTATCAAATTGGCGAGCCGGGCAAAAATGAAAAACAGGATGCCATTTATCAGCACAGAGACCCAGTAAGCTCTAACAGGACCAATGCGTGGCCGCAACCAGGGAACGGCAAAAGTCGCCCCTACAATTGCGCCTATACCGATAATTACATTAAAATAGGCGTAGGCTTGCGGAGCGGCATGCAGATTATTAGTGACAAAGTAGAGCTCGAAGACCTCAATCCCGGCCCCGGCAGTAACAAGCATCATCGCGACGATTATCGCTATCAGGAGCTTGTTACCAAAAGTAAAGCGCATGCCCTCCAGAAATTCATGCAAGAAACCACCCTTGGCACTCTTCTGCTCCTGGGCGGCCTTCTCCTTGCGAGGGATACGTACCATGTAAAAAGCAAAGAAGGAAATGATGAAAGAAAGGATATTCACAGCAATGGCCCACTGTATGCCAAAGGTGAAGAAAATGAAGGCACCTATAGGCGGACCCACTATGGTAGCGGTAATATTCAACACCTGACCACGCCCAAAAGCACGAGGGAGATCTGGCTCGTCCACGATATCATAAAGCAGGACCGCCAGCGCACTATTGACAAAAGGATTACAGGCGTTGTTGAGGACGACCGCAACATACACGCAGATAAGTTGAAACAGGTTAGCGGCCTCGCTGCCAGGAGGAAAAGGCAACGGCACAATACCGGTGGCCAGGAGGAGTAAGGTAAAAAGAATCGCGCGTGCAGCATCCATAAACAACTGTGTGCGACGCGCATCCCAGCGATCTACATACACCCCCGCAAATATATTGGTCACCAGCATAACAACCGTTGGTAGCAAAGCAAGGCCAGCGAGGGCAAAAGCAGCCCAGGGAGCGTTGCGTGCAAGGGTGGTCGCAACCCAGAGCAGTAATGATATGCTAAAGACGACATTGCCTATCTGGGAAAACGTTAGACCAATCCAATTGTAGGCATAGTTGCGGTTAATCAGGAGGCGTTCCAGCGGTGTACGAGGTTTTTTCTCGTCCGGGGAAGGCGAAAGTGCTGTTTCCATGATTCTACCCTTAATGGATGAAATAACGCAGTTAGTATAACCGACCGCTTTTTATCTGTCAAGACAACTAAAAATTTAAAAAACACTACAAATACTTAAAATATATTTCTATCTATTAAGTAGAAAGGACATTTGCATAGTGTATCCAGATATTGGCTTCCTCATAGCGTCCCTGATTCTGCTCACGATCAATCACAATGGGACTGAGAGCTCCCGGCACGGTATAGACACCGCTTTCAGGAAAACTCATGTCCGTCCATTCCTCCCATCGCTCCACCGTCTCGGTAATGACCATAGAAAGAGGGGCAATGCCAATGATCTTTGCTCCCAACCGCCAGTGAATACGCAGCCAGGGATCGAATGGAGCGCCATCCTCCCGCTGCCGTTGCATATATTCTTCCATGGAGATAAGTGGGTAGTTGCTTTTGAGCGAAGGTCGGAGGGGAATCACGAGGTCGTTCAGGTTGTGGGTCACGGCAACTTCTTTCATCGCCTGCGCCATGGATTCGCTTAATCCTTTTCCTTGAAGGCCGGGGGCGATCACAATCGAGAGGCCACAAAGGGCTGTAGCAAGACGGCCCTCCTCGTAATCGTGAAAACCCTGTTCCAGGACGGCATCCCACCCACTCGGCAAGCCTTGCACAGTCCCATCCCACGCGAAAGGGATCGTATGACCTGCGGCAAGCGCGTTACCATGCTCATCGCAGAGGACATACTGGAAATCGGGGAAAATGGAAAAAAGGGAACCCCAGTAACGGATCGCGATGGGGTCATTAAGGACGAATTCCGGCCAGCTCTCGCTATGCAGACGTGGCATCTCTGCTTCCAGTTCTGGCCGTTGTGATAGCATTACACAGCTATATGACATTTTTCTTTATCCTTTTCTGCCGGGCCATTTTATTAAAGTATAACATTTTTTCCTCTATTTATCCCATGTCCCTTGCTTGCTTGTTACCTTTGGCAATGCCTTGATAATTGGAAATATCCATTCTAGAATCCAGAATATTTAATATCTTGTACTTTTCTTGGAGTGCTGGTATACTCTTTCATACAAAGGGCTAAAGATGGAGGGTCTTTAAAAGGCAATGTCAGGTTTATCGCGCAATACGCTCTGGGTGAAATGCTCAAAGCCCAATCCTCAGGCGTGCTTCCGCTTGTTTTGTTTTCCCTATGCCGGTGGAGGAGCGTCACTGTTCAGAAACTGGGCAAATCGATTGCCCGGCGAGGTAGAGGTCTGTGCTGTGCAATTACCCGGACGAGAGGATCGTCTGGCGGAACCTGCTTTCACACGTATGCTCCCGCTGATCGAGGCGCTTGCCAGTGCGCTTTCCCCCTACCTGCAGGATAAGCCTTGTGCTTTCTTTGGTCATAGTATGGGCGCTTTTGTGAGCTTTGAACTGGCCCGCTACCTTCGTAAGCATCATACCCATGCAGGCCCCTTACAGTTATTTGTCTCGGCCCAACGAGCGCCCCAGCTCCCCGACCCAGAACCCCCCATCCACGCTTTGCCTGATAACGAATTGATCGAAGAGTTGCGCGACCTCAATGGCACTCCCACTGAGATTCTGCAAAACGTCGAAGTTCTGGAACTGACTCTGCCCCTGCTACGAGCTGATTTTGCGATCTGCGAAACATACCACTTTATCCCTGGAGCACCACTGCTCTGCCCCATTTTCGCCTGTGGTGGGATTGACGATAAGGATATCGACAGAGAGAAAATCTCCGCCTGGCGAGAACAGACACAGGGCTCCTTCACGCTGCGTATGTTTCCCGGTGACCATTTTTTTCTCCATCGTAGCCAGACAGAGCTTTTGCAGGCAATTTATCAGCAGCTCACGTCGCTTTTGAGGTATGCAGCACAACGTTATGGCTAGGTAAAAACCTTATTTATCTCGCCACAATGACGAACTTTTTTCAGAGATAGCAAAGGATTATTTATGACATTCCCTCTCTCTGATGATATGGCAAATGGGTTGGGCAATGAAGCCTACCTGTTCCCAGCCTCTTTTGTCCAGGAAAAATGGGGAAAGCTAGACAAGTCCCAGCCAGAGTGTCTCGCCTACAATATTACATCAGTATTACGTCTCCAGGGAAAATTGAATCTATCGGCGTTGCTGCACAGTAATGCTGCACTGGTATCTCGCCATGAAACCTTACGCACCCACTTCGTGACGATACATGGCTCCTTCCAGCAATGCGTCGTTCCCAATCTCACCATTGCTCTGCCATTAATAGATTTGAGACCACTGAAGAAAGAGGAGCAGCTCACCCTCATTCAACCAATAGCGCAGGATGAGGCACGACGTTCTTTTCATCTGGCACACGGCCCGCTCATCCGAACAACCCTACTGTGGTTAGATGATGAAGAATACCTGTTGTTGCTTACCCTCCATCGCAGCATTGCCGACGCCTGGTCAGTGAGCATATGGTCTCGTGAACTTAATGCACTCTACATTTCTTTTGCCGCAGGATCTCCCCTTTCATTACCCGAACTGCCCATCCA
>DASTZT010000122.1:0-6995 GCA_035764225.1 Ktedonobacteraceae bacterium | reverse complement strand
GCCCGGATGAAGAGGCTGAGGCAGTCGATGGCGAACAGCGCAAGATAGATGCCCAGTTGGGTGACATTGTTTCAGGGGCGAGAGTCGGGCGGCGTCAGGCCAGCGATATTATCCTGGTCAATCCGTTTGGCCTTGCTATTGAAGATATGGCGCTGGCAACAAACGTGTATCGCAAGGGCAAAGAGCTTGGTATCGGCATGTGGTTGAAGCGTTAGCATCCCTCCAAATCGTGGGCGTAGCGTAGGGAAGAGCGAGATGGCGGAGAGGTAGAGGCGCGATCAACGAGAAATAATGCAGAAAGGCGGCCAACCAACCATGTCACAAAGACTCGCAGGCAAGGTAGCTCTGATTACGGGAGCAGGAAGTGGGATTGGACGAATGATGGCACTGCTCTTCGCTCGTGAAGGGGCCTCTGTAGTAGCAGGCGACCTCAACGCGCAAAGCAATGCCGAGACCGTTCGCAAGATTGAAGAGCAGGGAGGGAACGCTAGAGCCGTTTCCCTCGACGCAACTGTTGCTGTCGATGTGCAGGCAGCTGTACAGGCCACGCTCGACCACTTCGGCAAGCTGAACGTGCTGTGTAATAATGCTGGCACGGGTGAGAAACGTACCTCGATCCTCGAACTGGATGAGCGGGAATGGGAGCGCGTCTTTGCGCTCAACACCAGGGGCGTCTTTCTCGGCATCAAATATGGGGCGGCGGCAATGATCCGGTCTGGAGAGGGTGGCTCGATCATCAACACCGCGAGCGTTGCCGGGATTGTCGGCAACCCCGGCACGGCAGCTTATGCCTCTTCGAAGGCGGCATGCATTCATCTGAGCAAGACGGCAGCTCTGGAACTGGCCCGCTTTCATATCAGAGTCAATGCCCTTGCACCAGCTTTTACCGATACCCCGATGGTGGAGTCTATGCTCTCAACGCATCCCGATCCGCAGCTCGCACGCGATAGATTAGCCAACGTCATTCCCCTGAAGCGGCTGGGAACGCCAGAGGAGATCGCGCAGGCGGCCCTTTTCCTGGCCAGTGACGAATCCTCGTTCATGACAGGGGCGGTGCTGGTCCTGGACGGAGGGCTAACGGTACAGTAAAGAGCGAGCCGCTCAGCAACGTGACTGTGCTTGCCAGAGCAGCGTAAACATGCCGCCACGAATATCGATCTCTTGCAGGATATCAAAGAGCTTTTGCAGGGATTGTTGCTCCTGTTGACAATGAGCAACAATTTCTGCCATGCCCCGCCGCTTTCGTCACGATCAAAATCAAGCAGTTCATGCGTTGATTCAGCATCTGCTCAACCTGCCTATAGAGGTAACAAACGTCTAAGCGCGTAATATATTACAGTTTTTTCATACTATCATAGCTTTTGAGTCCAAAAAGTTTTGCAAATCCTTTTATATATAAGGAAGCTATAGAGAATATAGTTCCGATGGTGGAGTCGTTGGAAATTAGAAAGAGGTGTTCGGGTCGGGAGGGGAGAGAAAATGACACAATATTATGTCGCGACAAATGGCAACAACAACAATCCAGGCACACAAACGCAACCTTTTGCAACCATCACCTATGCCGCTAAGCGGTGTGCTCCGGGTGATACCGTCCATGTAGCAGCTGGGGTCTATGCCAGTTCAGTAGAGACCTATACCAGTGGTCTTGCTGGAGCACGTATCACGTATCTCTCCGATACGCGATGGGGAGCAAAGATCGTTGGCAATAGCGATAATTCCTGGTACAACGAAGGAAACTATGTCGATATCGTCGGGTTTGATATGACCAATGGTGCCACCGGGCATCACGGCATCAATAACTACGGCTCCTTTGTTTCAATCAGGCATAATCGTGTGCATGATATCCTGCCAACGTCTTGTCCAAGTGTTGGGGGAGCTGGTATCTTCCAGGGAGGTTTTAGCAGAGGAACGCAACAATCAAATGTTGATCTTATTAGCAATGTCATAGGTAACGTCGGCCCTCAAAGTAGTTGTACTATCGTTCATGGCATCTATCATACCTGTACGGGTGGTACCCTGGCTAATAACATCGTCTATGGGATTTCGGGCTACGGCATTCATCTCTGGCAGGCGGCAACAAAAGTGACTGTCTCGGATAACCTGGTATTCGCCTGCCGTTATGGTGGGATTCTGATTGGCAATGATGGCAGTAGATCGTGGGCACCAGTTGATGATTCCACTATCGTCAGCGACAATATTGTCTATCACGATAGCAACTACGGCATTCGCGAGTATGGGAGTACAGGTATCCACAATCGATACCTGAATAATTGTGTGCTTGGGCAAAGCACGAATGTGCTATTGCAGCATGGGTTGCGAGCATCTGATACAGTTTCTTCTGATCCGCAATTTGTCAATTATCAAGCCGATGGCACAGGGGATTATCACCTGAAGTCTTCTAGCCCTTGTATCGGTGAGGGAACAGCTATCGGTGCATTTCCCTCCGATTTTGATAGTAATCCTCGACCGCCACTTGGTACCTCTCGCTATGATATCGGCCCATACGTGTATATGTCGTAGCTGCTGCTCGCTCCATCAAGCGGCAGAGCGGAGTTAGTAGAGCAAGAGGCTCTACTAACTCCGCTCTGCGTTTGTCTCCCTCCCGATTTGATTTTTATAAATAGAATAAATCAAATCTATCGATAGAAAAATAAATTCCTCTAATCTATTGACTGCATATAAAAAACGTTGTAATATCAATTTGAACAAAAACGCTTGCAAAGCTATGCAAATATCGGGTTTCTGTATACGCATGGTTAATACTATACTATAGTATTCTAAATATAGTTAGCATACTATAGTATGGTTAATTAGTAGTACTACCCTGCATTTCAAACAGGAACATCATCCAGATCGACAGCGTGATGTCGCATCGTATCAAAACAATATAAAGAAGGTCATCGTGATTTCTATTGCTCATCCTTTACTAGGTGTTGGAGAAAAAGAAGCGGTTTTACGCGTTATCGATTCACAACAACTAGCCCAAAGTCAACAGGTAGCAGCTTTTGAGCAGCGATTTGCTGAAATATGTCAGGTACGAGAGGCTGTGGCGGTATCTTCTGGGACGGCAGCGCTCCATCTCGCTTTATTAGCACACGAGATTGGGCCGGGCGATGAAGTTATTACCACACCTTTCAGCTTTGCTGCCACAGCAAACGTCATTTTGCTGGTCGGTGCAACGCCTGTGTTTGTTGATATTGAGCCGGATACCTATACGCTGGACCCGGAGTTGGTCGAAGCAGCGATCACTGCTCGCACGAAGGCTATTTTGCCGGTCCATCTCTATGGGCATCCAGCTCAGATGAAGCGTCTGACGCAAATCGCAGAGACGCACCATCTTGCCGTGATTGAAGATGCCTGCCAGGCTCATGCAGCGACAATAGATGGCAAGCCGGTTGGCGGTTTTGGAACAGGGGCATTTTCTTTTTATGCCACCAAAAACATGACGACAGGCGAGGGAGGAATGATTACCACCAATGACCCTGTGATAGCCGAGCGTGTGCGCCAGTTGCGTAGTCATGGGCAACAAGAGCGTTATGTCCATACGACGCTGGGATACAATTTGCGGATGACAGATATCCAGGCGGCTATCGGTCTTGTCCAGGCCAATAAGCTACCACAACTAACCCAGCAACGGATTGCCAATGCTGCCTTTCTCACCGAAGGTTTACAAGAATACGTCCAGACTCCGCTCACGCTCCCCGGATATAGTCATGTGTACCACCAGTACACGATTCGCGCAACGGCAAATCGTGATGCCTGGGTATCACGACTGCGCGAGCGGGGAGTGGGCGCTGCCGTGCATTATCCGTTGGCGATCCATCAACAACCTCTGTATGTAGAACAGGCCGACACGTTCCGCGTTGGGAGCAAAGGGCTTGCGGTAGCGGAGGCTGCCGCGCAACAGGTACTCTCGCTGCCAGTTCATCCGGCCTTGAGTAAAGAAGATCTTATGACCATTGTGAAAGAGGTGCGCATGCTATGTGTTTAAAAGTGGCGGTGGTGGGTGCGGGAATGATGGGGATGAATCATCTGCGCGTGCTCAAAGATTTTCCTGAAGAGCAGGTCAAGCTGGTTGGAGTAGCCGATGCTGCTGAACCGATTTTACAGCGAGCAATCAACCGTTTCCAGATTGCCGGTTATCGCGACTACCGATCCCTGGTCGAACAGACGCAGCCTGATCTTGTGGCGGTCGTTGTGCCAACACATCTGCATTGTGAAGTAGCCTCGTATCTGATGGAGCGTCGCATCCATGTCTTGCTGGAAAAACCAATCGCGAGTACGGTAGAGGAAGCCAGCTCTCTCGTGCGGTTGGCCCAGCAATACAATGTCAAGCTGGCGATTGGGCATGTTGAACGTTTCAATCCCGCGATTATCGAGGTCAAGCGGCGGCTGATCGCGCGAGAGCTGGGGCAAATATTTCAATTGCACGCTCGACGCTTAGGTCCGTTCCCCCCTCGGATTCGCGATGTGGGCGTCACGCTGGATCTGGCTACTCATGATGTCGATGTCATGCGGTATTTGCTTGATGCCGAAGTCTGTCATGTCTATGCGCAGACCCAGCGTCGCGTCCATGCCACCCATGAGGATGCTATTCTGGGTGTGCTACGCTTCTCTAATGAGGCCATAGGGATGCTGGATGTGAACTGGTTGACCCCAACCAAAATTCGCGAGCTGGCGATCACTGGCGAAAAAGGCATGTTTCTGGTCAATTACCTGACGCAGAATGTCTACTTCTATGAAAACGATTATAGCCCTACGTCCTGGGATGCGTTACGCCGCCTGACTGGTGTGAGCGAAGGGACGATGACCCGTCTAAAAGTGCAGAAAGCAGAGCCGCTACAACTGGAATACGAAAATGTTCTGGCTGCTGTGCGCAACGATACGCTTCCCACCGTTACCGGTGAGGACGGCCTCGCAGTATTACAAGCGGCCTCGCAGTTACTTGCCTCAACACAAAATCATCAAAATGCCTTGCAGGAGCAGGTGGGAGTGAAGGGAGAGAGAGAAAGTGCAAGAGAGTTGGTCTAGTACCATCCAGACACCTTTGACCATTGCGGTGGTGGGGATGGGCAAAATTGGTTTGCCCCTGGCCGTGCAATATGCCAGTCACGGGCACCGCGTCATTGGCTGTGATATCAATGCTCAAGTGGTGGAGACGATTAACGCCGGACATTCTCATGTGCATGAGGAGCCAGAACTGCTCACGGAGGTTCCTCGCCTGGTGCATGAAGGCAAGCTTTCTGCTACGCAAGATACTGCCTCCGCCGTGCGACAGGCTGCGGTGGTAGTCATTATCGTCCCGGTTTTTGTCGATGCCGACCATCAGGTCGATTTTACGATGATGGACGCGGCAACAAAAGCTGTTGGGTCAGGGCTGCAAGCGGGTACGCTGGTGATCTATGAGACGACTCTGCCGGTAGGGACGACCGCCTGTCGCCTGGCTCATCTGCTGCAACAGGCATCACAACTGCGGGCGGGCAAAGATTTCTGGCTGGCCTATAGTCCTGAACGCGTTTCCTCAGGCTCGATCATGCGCGATTTACGGCAGTATCCTAAAGTCGTTGGAGGGATCGACGCAGCAAGCACTGCCGCGGCAAAGGCGTTTTACGGCCAGGTGCTCGATGCAGCGATTATCACAATGGCTTCCACCGATGAGGCCGAGTTTGTGAAACTGATCGAAACAACCTATCGCGATGTCAACATTGCCCTGGCCAACGAGTATGCTTGCTATGCCGATACGCATGGGCTGAATGTGATGGCCGCGATTGCTGCCGCCAATACTCAGCCGTATTCGCATATTCACACGCCTGGCGTCGGCGTGGGGGGGCACTGCATCCCCGTCTACCCCTACTTTTTATTTGCTAATCCGCTGGATCGCGCATCTGAGGAAGGTAGCGCCAAACCAACGTTGCGCCTGGCGCGTCATGCTCGCGTCATCAATGATGCGATGGCCGTGTACACGGTGGATCGTCTTGAGGCGCTGCTGGGTCCATTGACCGGACAGGCCGTGCTCATCCTCGGCGTGGCCTATCGCGGAAACGTACGCGAGACAGCTTTTACCAGTGCTCGCTTACTGCAAGATGCGCTGATCGAACGGGGCGTGCGTGTTTACGCCGACGATCCGCTTTTTAGCGACACCGAGTTGCGGCAACTGGGGTATACTCCTCTGCCAACAGGGCAGGAAGAGCAGATGGTAGCGTTGATCCTGCAAAACGATCATACCAGCTATCATACGCTTGATATCACCCGTTTTAGCAACTGTCGGGTTTTGCTTGATGGCAGGCTGGCACTGCGCGAAAAGCGAGCCGGGATCGAGGAAGCTGGCGTTCGCTATGTGAGCATTGGCGATGGGGGATTCGCTCAGGCTCAACAGCGATCCATCGTTGGGCAGTCGGTAGTAGTGGGATTGGAACGGGCTAGGTAGGCTATGCGATTTGTCTCAATTGTAGGGGCGCGTCCCCAGTTTATCAAAGTGGCGATGGTCAGTAGGGTCTTGCGCGAACAGCATGAGGATTGCCTCGTCCATACGGGGCAGCATTACGACTATAATATGTCGGCCCGTTTTTTTGAAGAACTGACGATTCCCGCACCAGATTATCATCTCGACTGTGGCCCCGGAACGCATGGAGCGCAGACCGCTCGTATGCTCACGGCAATCGAGCAGGTGCTGATGCATGAGCAATGCGATTGGGTGATCGTCTATGGCGATACCAATTCGACGCTCGCCGGTGCGCTGGTTGCCGCGAAGTTGCATCTTCCTGTCGCTCATGTGGAAGCAGGATTGCGTAGCTTCAACCGGACCATGCCTGAAGAGATCAACCGTGTGGTGACCGACCATCTTTCTTCGCGGCTTTTCTGCCCTACCGAAACTTCGCGTGAGCAGTTGCAGAAGGAAGGAATCACGCACAATGTGGCCGTGGTGGGCGATGTGATGTACGATGCCCTCTTGCATTTCCGTCCGCAGCTAGAGCGGCGCACAGAGCCGCTTTTGC
>DASTZT010000121.1:0-4344 GCA_035764225.1 Ktedonobacteraceae bacterium | reverse complement strand
AAGCTCAGCATGGACCGCGTCAATCAATCAGTGCAGCGGATCTTGCTGATGAAGACGCAATATGGCATTATCAAATAACTGCGTTTTTTACGGTTGAGTAAGTTCTCACTATGTTTAGTGTATCGCTAAGCTTTGTATCTGATCTCGGATGGCCTGCCCCAGTTGTCGCGATGTGGCTGTGCCTCCGAGATCAGGCGTATGGACCTTGCCAGCCGCCAACACTGCTTCAATTGCTCTCATTAGCAAAGTCGCTACTTCACTCTCTCCAAGAAAGTCGAGCAAGAGCTGCCCTGACCAGATAGAGGCGATAGGATTTGCTATGCCTTTGCCTGCGATATCGGGAGCGGAGCCATGAATGGCCTGAAATAAACTGGGATAGCGTCGTTGTGGGTTCAGATTCGCGCTCGGAGCCAGTCCCAGGCTGCCGGAAATGGCTGCCCCTAGATCGGTGAGAATATCGCCAAAAAGATTCGAAGCCACCACAACATCCAGGCTTTCCGGTCGCGAGACAAAGCGTGCGCTCAACGAATCGATCAATTGCTGCTCGTGGTGGATATCTGGATACTCGGCGGCCACCTGGTGAAATATCTCATCCCAGAACACCATATTGTATTGCATGCTATTCGATTTTGTGGCGTTGGTGACTTTTTTGCGTTTGCACTGCCTGGCGTACTCGAAGGCATAGCGTATAATGCGCTCCGTACCCTGACGCGTAAAGACCGTCGATTGGATCGCCACTTCCTGCTCTGTGCCGCGATGCACACGTCCTCCAACGCCCGCATATTCGCCTTCGGTATTCTCGCGCACACACACAATATCGATATCCTGGGGGCGCTTGTCTGCCAGCGGGCTACGTACCCCTGGCAAGAGACGAGCAGGGCGGAGATTGACGTACTGATCGAAGGCCTGACGAATGGGTAATATTAAGCCCCAGAGGGTAATATGGTCTGGCACGCGCGGATCGCCGACCGGACCAAGCAAGATGCCGTCAAAGCCTCCCCTCTCAAGTAATGTCAGCCCATCATCGGGCATCAGCGAGCCCGTCCTCAGATAACGTTCGGTCCCCCAGTCAAACTGTTGGATCTCAAAATGGAAGCCACCATGTATCTGTGCGAGCGTGGTAAGGGTTTGAACGCTCTCCGCTATGACCTCTGGCCCGATGCCATCGCCTGGCATCACTGCGAGCTGATACCGTTTCATCAAGCTTTGCCCCTTTCTATAGTAGCTCTTCTGATTGATGCTATTGTAGCATGCTAGCCTTATTGCTTGCTCACAGCCGCTCCTCTTATATCGCTACTTTGCAAAATGGAGGCCGTGATAGAACTGTGACAAAAGTTTGAGTTCTATGTGGGACAGACACGCTATAATATTTTTTATGTAAACGTAGTATCATTCTAAGGAAGTTATATATGGGGATTACGACACATGCTACCGCTGCAACGGCGGACGGAACTATTCATCAGGAACCATTCTCGCGCGTTGCTCCATTGCTACAATCGGCTCTGTTACTGGGAGCTGGTGGCGGTTTTGTTCTTGCCACCGTGCTCACCCTGACACGAGCGTTTTCTATACCTGCTGACTCCTGGTGGACGCCGTTGGTGCAGGCACACGGGCACCTGCAATTGTTTGGTTGGGCCGGGCTGTTCGTGCTGGGTGTGGCTTTGCACTTTCTGCCCCGCTTGCGAGGCGCTGCACTCGCGATGCCCAGGCTCGTTCCCTGGATGCTTGGCGCTCTGGTGACCGGCCTGCTTTTGCGTGCGTGTAGCCAACCTCTCCTGGCTACCACGGGAGCCGAGATCTGGCGTCTTCTCCTCGTCATCAGCGGCGTGCTGGAATGCATAGCACTGGTGACGGCAGTGCTATTACTGGCTTTGACGGCCATGCATGGGCCTGCGCTGGCGAACCGTCAGGCATTTCAAGGGATTTTGCCCTTTATCATCATGGCCTTTGGCTCGCTTGGGTTAAGCAGCATAATCAATCTGATCAATGTCATTCAGGCAACCTCAACGGGCTTTGTGCCCGCGACGGGCGATGACTTAAACGTGACGCTCGGTTTGCTCGGATTTTTGGTACCGATGGCGCTGGCGATGTCCGCACGCTCGTTGCCGATGTACTCAGGATTGGAAGCATTTCCGCAGAAAGTAATGTGGCCGCTAGCTATCACCTACTTTGTTGGTCTCGTGCTGATCTGTATAGGTGCGGTGTTGCCTACACCCTGGTCCGCGCTGGTGACAGGGAGCGGAATGACGTGTATCGGAGTGATTGTTGTACTCTTCGTTGGTGTTTTCCTGCGCCTGATGAGGTCACGCGGGCGTCTCCCCAGGAAAGTAGCAGAACTTGCTCCCAACCCTCAAACTGTTGCCCGGTCGTATAAGGCAAAGGTGACGAAAGAGCACAAAGATTACGGGCCGTTTGTGTTGCTGGTTGCCAGTGCCTATCTATGGGCTGTGCTTGGCGGAGTGTTGCTTGTGGCCTATGGGCTGGCTCTGCTTTTTGGCAGCGAACCGATAATCCCGCTCGACGCTATACGGCACAGCTTCGCGATTGGCTTTATTGCCCTGCTGATTTGTGGCCTTGCGCCACGCATGATCCCAGGCTTCTCCGGTGGAAGTATTATGTCGCCCGGACTGGTGAAAGCGACGCTCTGGCTTGGGAATACTGCGGCGTTATTGCGGGTGGGATCGCTGCTGGCGGCACCTCTGCTCATGCCGTTCCAGGGGATTGGCACTGCCATCATCAACGTGACATTCGGCCTCTCCGGTCCAATCGGGCTGGCCCTGGCGATTTGTCTGGCGGTGAATCTCTGGCCTGCGCTCACTCACGTCAGAAAAGCGTAACTAGCGTGGCAGGAGCATCTTGCGAAGAAGAGTTGCATCTTGAGGGGTAAATTACGTCTGGCCAGTCGCAATTTGTATCATCGATACCGGGAACGGGGCTTCCGTGCCTCGCAAGTAGGTATCCTTCCTTGTCATTTATTATACAAGTTCGATCTTTGTAAATCAATGCAGAGCTGGCTCGTTAGTACTTTTGGGAAAGGTGATGCAAAGACGCCCCTGATTAGCATGGTTCGAGGGCAGCCTATTCTTAATATCTGGCTACCCTTGAGAACGCTTTGTATCGTCGCAGAGCATCTAGCTAGTGGAGTTATCGCTCTGGCTATGTGGAATTGCTTTGCTCGTAAGGTAGCCTGCGTGACTGATGCCTAGCAGAGCAAGGATGCCCTGATCTATGTCAGGGAGAGCTTTGATAGTTGGCCCCGGACCTGCGAAAATTGTGGCAAGCGCAATGCCGTAAACAAGGATCAGAATAAAGGTAAAGTAGAACAGTTGAATTTTGCTGAGATCGAACTGTGCTGCGTTTCCCACCTCTTCGCCGGTGAATAAATCGGCCCAGCGAGCATTGTCGGGAGTAGCGTAGGCGATAATTTGACCTCTATCGATCACATTATCATTTCCCACATCCACATGTTGATTGGCAAGTAATTTGAGCGTATTATCTTTCTGCTGCTCATCAGGAGTTTTCGTTGTTTTAGTGCTAAGGATGAGCGGTGCTGCTACTAAAGAGGTCGTTGCAATACCCATCAGAAGCCAGAGGCCAGATGGGATCGCCACTGAAAAGAGATTGCCTGTCCCTGTTAGATCGGGGGTAACTTTCATGTTCGCCAGGGTGGCTGCCAGATAGGCGGAAAGGATCAGAATCGTCCAGAGCAACATTTGAAAGCGAGAAAGGCTGATTCTGTTACGGTTATCGATCAACGCTCCTCGCCAGTTGCCGGTTACTCCATTGGCCGCTAAGGCAATGAAGAAGGTCAAGAGTAACAAGATCGCGAGCCAGGCCATCAACCTTGAAGGGATGAACCAGCCAGCAATGCCGGTTGCAATGAGAGTGAGCAGGATGCCTAAGGTATGCCAGATGGTCCATTTGGGCTGTCGAGAGGCTAGCGCGTGTGGCGATGCAGGTGGAACGGCACTATCGATCATATCACACCCCTTTTTTTAATTTTTTCGGCGAAAAACGCAAGCCAAAGAAACGCAGCTATTATCTACAAGCAATCGGATAGGAAAAGAATATCCTATAGCCATAAGCTACAGACATTACTATAGAAACGCCGTAAAGCATGATTTTTCGAGGATAGAAAGAGAATAGAAAAAAGAGAGGGGAGTGAGTGGCCTTGCTTCTCTATGGAAGCTAAGACCACACCTTTGGAGGCTACTCAGAAAACGTCACATCTTTTATAGCCGTATGGGCTAGCAACTTTTGTCCGTTCCCCCACATCAGTTTCCGGCGTACCTCTGGCTTGAAATAGTCAAGGGTTTCAAAATCCTTAAGCCAGCGTTGTGGTGT
>DASTZT010000120.1:0-7151 GCA_035764225.1 Ktedonobacteraceae bacterium | reverse complement strand
CGGGACAGTTCGGACTGACTACGGTATTGCGCGTTGAAGATCACATGCTCCATAAAATGGCTGATGCCATTACTTTCTTTCGTCTCATCGCGCACGCCATGATTGACAAAAATTCCCCAACTGGTTGTGCGTGCATACTTGCGAGGCTGTACCAGGACTTGCAATCCATTGGGGAAGACTGACTTGATCTGGTAATCCGTATGAAACATGTTCGTTACCCACATTTTCTCTGTGATGCGATCTCCGCTATGAGATCGCATCAATGAATCACCCAGGAGGAGAACAAAGTCAACCAACTATCAAGTTCGGCAGAATTTATTGGATATGGGTCGGAGTGATAAGCCTTGCCGTTAGCAAGTTCATCAAACCAATCGCGCAATGACTTTTTCTTAGAAAATTACGGCGACGCCAATACCGTGCCCACCGGGATCGTCGTCGTCTGCCGCAGCACGCAACGCCTCAGCAAATTCGGGTGCGGTGACAATCACTTTACCGTCTTCGCTGATCGTAAATTTCGAGGGGTCGAGCGTAATGCGTTTTTGCTCATTTGTCTCTTTTTGTTCGTCGGCCATGAGTGTATCCTCCATTTTTTGAATTGAACGGTTGATAGGTTCATGGGGTAGCGCCAGCAATCAATGGCTTATGACTAGAAAACCACCGCGACGCCAATGCCGTGTCCGCCAGGATCGCCATCGTCTGCCGCAGCACGCAGCGCCTCCGCAAATTCGGGTGCGGTGACCACAACTTTGCCATCTTCGCTGATCGTAAACTTTGAAGGATCGAGTGTAATACGCTTTTCTTCGTTTGTCTCTTTTTGTTCGTCGGCCATGAGTCTCTCCTCTTTCTGAACTAGATCGTTAGCAAGCTCATCTGCTGATAGCAGTAATGAACAGGCTGGCTTACAAAACGTTGTTTGGCGCTTCCATGCGACCAGAAATAGTCGCTTACTTGACTTGATAGCCGGTATCTGCCCGAACGAATGGCAAGATTAAGAACCCTGTTCTCCTCCTGGATGATCCTGTTTCTAAAGGCCGAATGGCTAGCAGTTTGCCCTATTGATGGTGTTCCTACGCAGGCACTGCTACTGGCACCCTGATATGGCCCGCAATGGTCGCTTGTCCAGTCTGAGCATCGAATAAGCTCGCCAGTTGCCGTTTTACCTGGCCTGATGGCTGGTATTTGCCCAGGCGAATGGCAAGGCCAAGCACCCTATTCTCTTCTTGAATGATCCATTGATACTCATCAAGGGTTTGTAACATGAGCGCGAGTAGTTCTGGCTCAATGTTCAAGTGTCTGGCTAAATCGCTTTTGATCGCAATCGCATCAAGGGCATCGAGCAAGGCGACATATTCGTGATCGAGCAGCCAGATACGAGGCTCCCTTCGCGTATCAACCAGCAACGCCTGACCGTCAACCGGGTAATAAAAGAGGGAGGCGGAGCCATAGGTACGCACCCATTGAGCGATGGTTTGCATGAAATCGGTCATATAACCGATTCCCGGCTTTTCGCGATAATCATAGTCAAAGAAGTATGACAGGTCGAAACGCTCTTGCGGCGATAAGCCCTGAAAGATATGGTCATAGGCTCGCGCTGGCTTGATATCTGTCATGCCGAACTCATCGGCATTGTTGAAGAGAGGACTGAAACGGTCAAGCCTGACAGGTGCAAAGGCGAGCGGTGGACGCAGGTGAAAGATCCGGTTGGCCCACTCGTTCGACTGCGCATAATCTTCGGGCCGCTCCCCCGGAAATCCCCAGAGAATGTTCCAGTAGGGCGTAATATCATACTCTTTGCACCATTTGAGCATCTGCACATTATTCAGCGCCGAAACTCCCTTGCGCATCACTTTCAGCACATGGGTGGATAAACTTTCGATCCCCGGCTGAACCCGATCAATATGGGCTTCAGCAAAGTTGGCAATTTGTTGTTTCTTGAGGTTCGCTTTGGTCTCATAAAATAAGCTAAACCGCTTGGGATGTTGCGCAAGTTGTGGCAAGAGCGTGTTGATATAGCGGTAATCCAGAATATTATCCACGGCCAGCACATTGCCCGCGCGATCCGAGTAGCGATCCCACAGCTCTGTAATTTCTTGTAGGGCGCGCTTTGGGCTTTTGCTGCGAAACGCCATATTCAGGCCGTTGAGCCCGCAGAACGTGCAGTGGGAATGCTCACCCCACCAGCAACCGCGTGACGTTTCGACCATGATCGAGGGCATGGTGACATCCTGAAGATCAGCAACCTTATGCTGGCTGAAGAAATCGTCAAAGATGGGATAGGGCAAATCATCCATCTTCACCCCTGGCGCGGCGTTGCATTGATTGGTCCTCGCGGTCCATACTCCCGGTATCTGTGCATAGTCTTCCCCAGCAAGCACCGCCTTCACCAGCGGCGTAATCACATTCTCTCCCTCACCGGAGACAACGGCATCGACCCAGGGGAATGATCGCAGAAGGCCACGACCCATCGGCCCTTCAACATTTGCGCCTCCAAAGACAATGGTGAGATGCGGATGGCGCTCTTTTAACATGCGTGCAAAAGCCAGCGAGGCCACATGCTGCTGGAACACGCTGGTAAAACCAACGAAGCGGACCTTGTCCCATTCAAGCTCATTGAGGGTGTCTTCAAAAAATGCTGGTATCAGTTGGCGCACATGCAGCATTACATCTGCGTCCTCCTGGGAAATACCTTTGAAGTAGGGAACGCCCAGCCAGACCTTCGTCTCTTGCACATGCTGCAAATAGCTGGCATCGTGCTCATTATCCCACGAAGCTGTCCCGGCATCGCCCATCAGCCAGGGAGCAAAGATCCACTCACCGAGCAAATAATGAGAGGGATATTTGCCATCCGCAATCTCTTCATAGAATTTGGTTCCCACTTTCGGTACAAAAGGTAGGAAAGGATACCAGATGGATGAGGGGATGGATGCCTCTTGCAGCTTTGCTTGAAGCAGGCTCAAGCCGAGAGAAGGACGCCGACTTGAAGCAAATGGCATGCTCATAAAGAGAACTTGTTCACTAGTGCGCACGACTCTCTCCTTATGCTGAAAAACTCTTTTCGCATTTTCTACAGGTTGATTCGTGGATAATGAAATGGCTGTGATAGCTATTTAGGATGCCTGGTTGTTGTATGAAAAGTATAACAGTAGAGATTCACAGATTGGCTGTGGTTTTGCAAACATTTTTTGGAATTGAAGAAGTTGGCACCATTTCTGCCACAAGGTTCAAGAGCGTCGTATGGGGAAGGTTAGATCGAAAAAGCTTTTTCTTAACAGAAGGAGAGTGACAAGAACACGGCGCGTGCTTTGCCACCCTTACTCCTAATTGAGCTTGCGGAGCGATTGTCGTTCCAGTGCGCCAACGGCATCAAGCGCCAGAATGCTTCATAAACGCTTCTTGCTTACGCGTGTTCGAGGCGGCGCAGCTCGATTTTCCCATCACGCACACGCACGGCAAAGGTCGGCTGAGCATAGACCGCCGGACTATTGGCCACGCTGCCATCGCACATACGGAAGCCAGAGCCATGCCAGGGGCAAGTAACCACGCCGTCTTGATAGCTTCCCTCGTCCAACGGGCCGCCCAGGTGCGAGCAGGTGGCGGCAATGGCATAAATGTTGGAGCCATCGCGGATCAATACGGCGGGGATGCCAGCAGCATCTACTCGCGAGAGTTTCCCCTCCACCAGATCGCTCTCATTCATCACCGGCACAAAATCATCGGAGCCACCCTCCCAGGCAACGTGATTGACGCCAATCGCCGTCGAGTACGAGAGTTCGCCGCCCAGGTACGCCGAATAGAGCGCGATGGCATAGGCTGTGGTTGAGAGCGCGATAGCACTGCGACGCTTCCCTGTAAGGCGCAGGATGGCAGAAGTCAGATTTAAGACCGTGAGGCCGCTATTGAGCAGCGCATGCAGCATGCCGGTACGCTGTTCTGGTCCATCGGTATCGACCCAGTTTGTCGCGCCCGTGACCGCCGACGCACCTGCGCCCGCCAGACCCAGCCACATCGTCAGATCGGCCCCGCGTGCTATCCCCTCCTCATCTTCATCAGTAAGCCAGACCAGATCAAGCAGCAAGGTGGTCGTCCATGCTCCCAGAGGAACAGTGACCAGGACCGGATGAAGCGGATGGCCCAGCCAGACGCCATTGAGAAAATCTTTGATCGTATAGGCGGGCTGTTGCGGCTGACCATAAAGCTTTGTAATCCACTTTTGCAGGGGCGTTGAGAGCTTATCCAGCCAGTTCATGCCAGCAATCAGCTTGCCGTTGATGCGACGGAGCGGCGGGCTTTGCGGCGGAGTATCGACCCATTTGCTGGTTTCAGTTATCGTCACTTTTGTTGCCATAGCTCATGTCCTTCATTTTTTTCAAAGAGGAACCCTACGGAACCTCAAGCCAACAATAATCGCAGGGAGGATTAATTCCAATGACAGAAAAGGGAATATCCGCTCGTCGCTGGTTGCGGATATAGTACATAACAGCTTGATTCTTGGCATAAAAATGATGCGCGCACTCCAGAGCACTTTGCAGCGAATGGAAGTGAACGCGCATTTCTTCTGAGATGGGCAAGGAGACATAGTTGAAGCCGCGTGCCAGCAACCACTCACGATCTTCCAGGCGCGGCCAGATCAGCACAATCTTGCCTCCAGGCTTTGTCACACGCAACATTTCGGCCAATCCAGGCTCGCCCCCCTGCTCAGGCACGGCGGTGAAAGCCGAGCACGCGAGCGTAATATCGATACTATCAGTCGCGAGCGGGATGGCATCGAAACGTCCCGCGCACACTACCAGACGAGCCGCCTCTGGAGATTGCTGGCGCTTACGCTCCAGAATACGCCGCAAACCGGGCGATGGCTCCATCGCATAGACCACTTCGGCCCCGGCGCGCAAACACTCAAAAGAGGCTCGTCCCGTTCCGGCACCCGCATCAAGCACAACGCTTCCACGCAGATCAGGAGCCAGGCGCGGGAAAAGATCGGGGTGTAACCATTCTCCTTCGATCAGCTCTTCGTATAAATCGGGCGTTTTCCAGTAGGTCAATTCCCAGAAGAGGCTATCGAGAAGTTGCTGGCGTGCCTGCTGAGCTTTGTCTGACGCGACCGGGTGGTGCAGCATCCACATCAAGCACGCACGCTGCTCTAAAGGGAGCAATCGCTCAAGGCGCTGTGTCAGCATCTCCGGTCCTTCTTGCAGAGCGTGCCCCAGCATCTCTACGGTCAGGCCAAAGGCATGACTATCGAGCAGGTGTTGCAGGGTATCATCATCGAAGACCATCAAATCTTCGAGCTGAAACGGATTTTCAAACAACTGCTGCTTATTCGCGGACCCAACACTTCTACTCATCAGGCATATATCCCCTTATAATCAATGCCATCTTGAGGCGCACTGCCCCCTATTTTCACGATCATTTTCCTTTAAAAGTTTCTGATCAGGTGGCATAATGTTAGCTAATGTTGAGTTTGTACTATGCTCAAACATACTTTATAATGCAAGGACGAGCCTACAATGGGGAAAGGGCCTTGAGACTATGAGCAAATTACACAAATCAGCTATATCAGAGACCCTACACGATATTTTCGAAAACGGCGGCGAGATGGGCCAGCTAATGAGTACTATTGATTGGGCTAGTACGCCGCTCGGTCCCATAGCTAGCTGGCCTCAGAGCTTGCTTACTGCTTTGAGTATTTGTTTAGCCTCTCGTTTCCCCATTCTGATCTGGTGGGGGCCGGAGCTGGTCAAACTTTATAATGATGCCTATCGTCCGATTCTCGGCACCACCAAGCATCCTAAAGCGATGGGACAACGAGGCAAAGAATGCTGGCCCGAAATCTGGGATGTGATTGGCCCCATGCTGGAAGGAGTTTTGACCGTCGGGAAATCAACCTGGTCCAACGATCAACTGCTCCTCCTCGACCGCAACGGCTTTATTGAAGAATGCTATTTCACCTTCTCCTACAGCCCCATTCGCGACGAAACGGGCGGCGTTGGCGGCGTTTTCACTGCCGTCACCGAGACCACCGGGTATGTGCTGGGCGAGCGCAGATTGCGCACATTACGAGAGCTGGCCGCGCGCAGTAGTGAGGCCGAAACGTCCGAGCAAGCCTGCCAGATAGCCATTGAGACACTATCCAGAAACAAAGCCGATATTCCTTTTGCCTTGCTCTACCTCCTGAACAAAGACGGCAAACAGGCCACGCTGGAAGGCTACACCGGCTTGCCTCCCGCAACGCCTGCCACCCCCCTGAAGGTTGACGTAACCCCCCAAAAGCTGCCAGGGCAGGATGAAGATGCAGCATTCTGGCCTTTTGCCAGCGTGATTGAGACGGGTAAAGCCGAACTCATCGATGATTTATCTGCCCATGCCGCTGTTTTAGGCAGTAATTGCGGGCTAGAGTCGCTGCGTTCCGCGCTCATTCTGCCGATTGTCAAATCGGGACAGGAGAGCCTTTATGGCTTGCTCGTAGTCGGCATTAGCCTCCGCCTTGCCCTTGATGAAGAGTATCGGGGCTTCTTTGAGCTTGTTGCGGGACAGGTGGCAACCAATATCGCCCATATCCGAGCGTATCAAGAAGAGCGCGAACGGGCGGAACTGCTGGCGGAGCTGGACAGAGCAAAAACCACCTTCTTCAGCAATGTGAGCCATGAATTCCGTACGCCGCTGACGCTTTTGCTCGGCCCTATCGATGATATGCTCCAGGCGCAAGATCAGGAACTTTCTCCTTCTCAGCGCGAGCGTTTAGAGATCGTCTATCGCAATGGCTTGCGTCTGCTCAAACTGGTCAATACCCTGCTGGACTTCTCGCGTATCGAAGCTGGACGCATCCAGGCCGTCTACGAGCCAACCGATCTCTCAGCATTCACCATTGAGCTAGCAGCCGCATTTCGCGAAGTGATTGAGAGAGCGGGCATGCAGCTCGTGATAGATTGCTCTCCACTGCCTGAGCCGATTTACGTAGATCGGGAAATGTGGGAAAAAATCGTCCTGAATCTGCTCTCCAATGCCTTTAAATTCACGTTCGCGGGCCAGATTGCCGTCAGGCTGCATGCCGTTGATGACCATGTTGAACTGGTCATACAGGATACGGGGATCGGCATTGCAGAAGAGGAACTACCCCAGATTTTTGAGCGTTTCCATCGTACGCGCGGGATACG
>DASTZT010000119.1:0-14876 GCA_035764225.1 Ktedonobacteraceae bacterium | reverse complement strand
ATCCTGAATTCCAGCTGAAAAGGAAAAAATGATAATATCTCTGCTACTGCGAGAGGTTGCGCCGACACAAAAAGAGTACCTTCCAAAAATAGGAGGTACTCTTTTACAAATGGGATTAGAGATAACGAATTATTCTAGTTCGTTTTTGGCGGAACGGCGACGTATCCAGAGGAATGTGCTGATGGCAGCCAGGACGAGCACGATCAAAGGGAGCAAAAAGCGAAGTTTGCTTCCCTTTGGCTCGGCCATGTCATCTAGCTGATCGACAATCTCGATTTTCTCCTGGACCGGCTCTTTAAGCGTTTTTGCCATAATAATATTCTCCTTTCAGGAAATAGCGATCAAAGTATGTTCTTCTATTCCGCGCTCCTGAGCACAACCCCTTACAGCACCTGAAGCGCAAAATCAAAGCATTTGCTCCGACACCAACCGGTATCTTTGGGGCGTGTTTGTCAACCGTAACACTTCTATTATACCGCAGGTGTTATGATCATTTTACCAAACTGTCCCCGGCTCTCCATAAGCTGGTGGGCTTCCTCAATCTGCTCAAGCGTATAGGTACCGTGGACGACGGGCCGGAAGTGTCCCTGCGCCACCAGTTTGAGCACGTCCGCGAGATCCTGACGCGTGCCGCCATAGGAGCCGATCAACGAAACCTCTTTGGCGAAGAGATTCCAGAGGTTAACCTTGCCATCATTACCCGTCGTTGCTCCACAAGTAACGAGCCGTCCCTGGCGAGCTAGCGATGCCACGCTTTTCTCCCAGGTCTGCTCGCCAACGTGTTCGACCACCACATCAACACCGCGTTTATTCGTAATGCGCCGGACTTCCTGCAAAAAATCTTGCTCGCGATAGTTAATCACATCATCAGCTCCCAGCTTGCGAGCTTGCTCTATCTTTTCCGCAGAGCCCACTGTTGTAATAACGCGTGCGCCGCTGATTTTTGCGATTTGGATTGCCGCGCTGCCAACTCCGCTCCCAGCAGCATGGACCAGTACATCTTGCCCTGGATGAAGGGGAGCGTGCTTCGTTAGCATATGCCATGCGGTGATAGCAGCCAGGCCCACAGCGGCTGCCGCGACATAATCAACTCCTTTGGGAAGAGGCACAATGCTGGATGCGGGAACGCGGACATATTCGGCGTATCCCCCCTGGCTGCCCAGACCGACAATATCACCTTTGAGGCAGAGCACCTCTTCGCCTGAGCGACAGAACTCGCATTGGCCGCAATAGAGATAGGGGGCGACGGCTACCACCTGTCCTACGCTCAAGCCACTGACCGCGTCGCCAATGGCCGCAATCTCGCCCGCGACCTCCGAACCCGCGATATGCGGCATTGGTGCTATTTTCGTGCGGCCTCTCCGCGAATAAATATCGAGCCTGTTGACTCCACAGGCATGCACTTTCACCACTACATCGCTCAGCCCTGGCGTTGGCTGAGGCATTTCCTCTACGCGTAATACGCTGGTATCGCTCTGCTCGTGAAATACCGTTGCTTTCATCGAACCTCCGTACATATCAGGATGGACTATCCGCCAGGATAGCTATGTCGCCAATAAGTTGTGTTGTCAGAGATGACATGCCTATTGTATGGAATGGTGTCGCAAGTTGCAAGGATTCGTGCCACCATCTCAGACTTTCTTGCTTGCTGAAGTGCTACTACTATGGAGTTGATGGATAGCTTGCAAAATGCTTGCCAGCGACTCTTCAATCGGATTGGTCGTATCGATAACACATCCTCCATCATCAAACTCCTCGAAACGTGGCTTCCAGCGCTGCCATTCCTCCCACGAAGTAATCTGAAAGGCTGAGACTTTGCCTTTTCGGCTCTCAAGCCGCTGCTTCTGGATCTCTGGAGCGCATTGACAGTGGACCACTAGCATTGCAACATGGCAGGAGGCCGCCAACTGACAGGCTTGCTCGTATGTTCTGTAGTAAGTAAGAGGGGTGTCGATCACCAGGCTCAGCCCAAGCTGGAGCTGTTCGCGTGCCAGGGCAAATATCATTTCATAGGCGATGTGTCCGACTTCGGCGTGGTTGCCGAGAATATTGGCTATCACCTGGCGTATCACGTCTCGATCAATCAGAGGGATATGCAACGTGCTAGCAATTGCCTGCGCAATCGTGCTTTTGCCAGTGCCAGGATATCCACGCATGATGATGAGTGTATTTGCAATTTGCACGGGTCATCTCTCTTCTTTAGGCGCAATCTAGAGTAATCCGTTATAGTTAGTATATATGCCGTAGCCTAATGAGGTTGCTTGCAGAGAAAGCTTGACGGACCGGGACCGTCGCGCTATGATCTATCTACAATCACGTATAGAAGAAGGTATGCGACAGCATTATGATGAAGCGATTGCGAGGACGTAACCTCAAGCATCCAGGGTGTCTGATAGGTGTCACCGTTGGTCTGACGCTGGGAATTATCATTGCAGGTGTGATGGCCGCACAATATAACGTTGCGCTGAACACGATCTTGCTGACCTGGCTGGGCCTCACAGTCTGTCTGGGCGCAATTGGCTGGATTATGGGAGACCGCCTCTCTTCGAGATTTCCCGCTCTAGAAGATGACGTTGCTGAGCCTGAAACCTCTCATCTTCCACCATCCCCATAATGTGATGTATTTGTGATAGATAGGCTTATCAAAAAGCTGGCTATTTATGTAGAAATATGCTATACTTCGTCTTGCAAGAGCAGTGTTGCTCGGAAGCGATGATGCGCTATCATAAGGATGACGTATCGTCGTGATATCTTCACCAGATACGACAATCCCCTTTACGTGCTGTTTTATCGTTTTTGTTGAGCCGTTCCATTGATTCAGCACAATTTAGGAGGAACCCCTCATGCAAAATGAATTCCGCCGTCCTATCTCCGTTGATTTTGCCCCTCGTGGTAGCGCCTGCGAATGGTGTGGGAAGCCCGCAGAAAGGCAGCTAACCGCTATTGGCGGAAGCTATCACAATGAAAGTGGTTTGTTCTGCCGCTCCTGCGGCGAACGCTTCACGCAAGCCGTGGTCAATGCCTTGCGAATCTCCACTAAGGTACCAGTGGAAGCTCGCTAAAATGTCCTGATTTCTGAGAAATTTTACTCGTTTTGGCGATAGATAAAATAACCAGAGCTATTGTGCCAGCTCTGGTTATTTTATAAACTTGTATGCAGACGATCAACGCTATTGGACACGCTAAAGCGTTCCTTGAAATTCCGAGCGACAACGCTGCTCCCGCAGCTAGCTTCGCTCAGTCGCTCGGCAGGGAGGGTCCCTACAAACCTCGGATCGACGAAGCTCGGATCGTCTGCAATTTGCTATGCGTAGCGTGTAATGTACTGTTCGATATTGAATGGTTTGGCGTGCTCAGCGAGCTGATGAGCAGCATCATTCATCGTCGGGCGGTCCTCTTTATAGAAGAGGCCAATATACTGCTTCTCCGTCTCCATTGCTAACGTAACTGCGTGAGCGCGATCAGCGGTATTGTGATCGGCTGGAATGGGTGTGACGGATGCATCCCAGGCATC
This sequence comes from Ktedonobacteraceae bacterium, assembly GCA_035764225.1. Lineage (GTDB taxonomy): Bacteria > Chloroflexota > Ktedonobacteria > Ktedonobacterales > Ktedonobacteraceae > DASRHT01. The sequence goes on along the minus strand of DASTZT010000119.1, from coordinate 11,362 downwards.
GAAGGTATGGAAAAACGTCGGGCAGGGGCTGAGCGCGTGAATAAAGGAAAAGCCCTTGTGCATGACTCCTTGCTCGATCAGCGCCGCCAGTTCCTTTGGTTTTGCCGAGTAGCCACGAGCTACGAAGCTTACATTGAGTGAAAGCAGGGTTGCGACCGGGTTAAACTGCGAGGCCAGCAGCCCATAGGGTGTTGACTTGGTCACATGACCATGAGGCGATGTGGGGGAAGTCTGCCCCTTCGTGAGTCCGTAGATTTCGTTATCCATCACAACTACAGTGATATCGATATTGCGCAGAGCGGCATGAATAAGATGGCCCGCGCCAATACTAAAGAAATCACCGTCGCCACCAACAGCTACCACAGTCAGGTCAGGTCGAGCCAGTTTCAATCCCTGGGCAACAGGCAACGCGCGTCCATGCACACTATGGAACCCGAAGGTCTTCATGAAGTGTGGGAATCGGCTAGAGCAGCCAATGCCAGATACCACCACCGTTTGATCTGGGGCCAGTTTGAGGCCAGCCAGACCACGGTACGTGGCGTTGAGGACACCGAAGTCGCCACACCCTGGACACCATGTCGGCTTCACTTCACTTTTGTAATCTTTCGGTGTGGGATTGATGACCGTCTGTGTCATGATTAACTAACCTCCTCGATAGCCCGTAGGATCTCTCCGGCGGTAAACGGAATGCCACCGAACTTGTTCACACGAATTGCTTGTAACCCATATTTCGCACCCAGCAAATTTGCCAGCTGCCCGGAATAGTTGCACTCCGGCACAATGACCTTCTGAACTGAGTGAATGAAATCTCGAATAGTACGATCTGGCAATGGCGAAAGGATCTTGAGATGCAATGCAGCCGCCTTATAGCCTTTGGCGCGTGCGCGATCAATGGCTTCCTGGATGGTGCCCTCGGTCGAACCCCAGCCGATCAGGCCAATGGTTGCGTCCTCGTCGCCATAGCGTTGCGGTTGCGGCAACTCTTCTGTAGCGGTGTCGAGCTTGCGGAAGCGTTTCTCCATCATGGCTGTATGGTCTTCCGGCTCGTAATCAGGATGCCCGTGCTCGTCATGTTCCAGACCGGTTGCGACATAGCCAATTGCTCCGGTTCCCGGCGTGCTAATGGGTGAGATGCCGCTGGCTGTGTAGGCATAACGAGAAAACTCGTTGGCTGTGGTGGCAACTCCGACCGGCGTTTTGCCATTAGCTCCGTTGGTTGCATGAGCTTCGAACTCGTCTCGCCTTTGCACTGGCAACGGTTTAAAAATGCTGCTATCGACGCTCTCTACGCGTGCCGTTAATGACTGATCGGTGAGGAACAGGACCGGCATCTGATAGCGTTCAGCCATATTAAAGGCCAGAACCATCAATTCGTAGCAATCCTTAACATCCGCAGGCGCTACAATCATGCGTGGTGTATCACCGTGACCCGCGTTAAGCGCAAAGCTCAGGTCGGACTGCTCCATTTTTGTCGGCATGCCAGTGCTCGGACCCGCGCGCTGAGCATCGACAATGACGGCAGGCAGCTCTGCCATTGATGAAAGGCCGATAAGTTCGGTCATAAGGGAGAAGCCGGGGCCGGAGGTCGCCGTCATGGCACGTACCCCGCCGTAAGAAGCGCCAAGCACAGCCGCCAGGGCTGCCATCTCGTCTTCCGCCTGCAAGAAAGTGCCACCAACTGCTGGCAGTTCCTTCGCCATGCCCTCCATAATATCGCTAGCAGGGGTGATAGGATAGCCTGCGAAAAAGCCACATTGGGCGGCTAATGCGCCAGCTACTAAGGCTTGATTGCCATTGAGCACCACCCGGTCAGCTTTCTCTACCGGGCCGAGAACATAGGGATCGTGTTTAGAGAGCTTTTCCGTAACATATTTTTTTGCGGCTTCCAAAGCCAGTAGATTTTTCTCCATCAGCGTTACGTTGGCTTTGCGCGATTTGGAGAGTTTTGACTCTACAACCTGTACAATGGCCTCTAAAGGTGGACCAAACAGGGCAGAGATTGCGCCCAGCATCACCATGTTCTTGGTCTGGAACAGTTGAATTTCTTTCCGGGCGATCTCATTGAACGGGATAGCATACGTGATACAATCGCCTGTCTCAGGAGTGAAGTCCGAAGGATCGTAAATAAGCACGCCTCCGTGACGTAACTCGCCGCTGTTGCGATCATATGCTTCTTTGTTCAGACAAATGAGCACATCAGCGTAGTCACCCATTGACTTTACAGGCTTGTTGCTAATGCCAACCTGGAACATACAAGGTCCGCCGAGGATCTCGGCAGGGAACGTTCTGAAGGTATAGACATAATACCCCCAGCGGGCAGCAGCCAGGGCCAGGATATCACCACCTGATATGGTACCTTCGCCTGACTCACCACCGATGCGAATCGTGACTGTGACTTCATTCTCCATCGAATGCCCCCTCGAAAAATGTCAGACCGCGCCATGCGTCTTGATATGGCGCGGTTTCGTTGAAAGCGGTCTCGCTTTGTAGGGGAGATGTGCTACTGGAAGTACGTACCAATCTCTTCTGAGCGAAAAACGAGATGTCTATCTCGTGCATTTTTATTCTTCTACCACTTACCAAACAGCGGTGAAACATGGTGTATGCCCGCTTCTTTCCGGTCCTTTTTCCTGCTGACTTTGAATTTAGCACCAGATTTTGTTGAGTTGATTGCCAGTAGGACGGACAGAACTCGCTCTTGACTTCTGCTATTATAGCACACTTCAAAGAAGTGAGCTAAGCGAAAATAGGATTTCTCTAAAATATAACCGGATATTCCTATAGGAATATTCCCATTTTGTCTCTTCTTTATCCAAAATGCTGTATTGCATAAAGGCGAGCCAGCATGCACTGGCTCGCCGCGTTATTGGGTAGAAATGTTACAGGATGGTCCTACTGATTACTGATTATATTCTCTACGCATTTGTTCTCTCTGTCGTGGTGTACGTGGGGCAACGGTCGTAGCCTCATCGTACTGAGAAGGAACGGTGGCGGCCTCATTGTATCGGGGAGAAACGGTAATATTATTTAACCGGTTCTCGCCACGAGACAGCCAGTGTTGCGCGGATTCGCGACCGCCCAGGCCAAATGCCAGCCCAAAAGCCAGAGCCATTGCGCCGACGATAGCTGTGAAAAGGATATTGAGCAGCGACGGTGCAATTTGCAACTGTTCGAGCGCGATCAGGGCCACAAAGCCGAGAATAGAGTAGCGTGCAATATTGGCAAACACGTTTGGATTGCCAATATTGGTGCTTGCCGTTGCTCCACGCACGATGTCGGCAATGAAGGTCGCAGCCAGCATCCCCAGGAAGAGCACTAGAACGGCTACGAAGACGTTGGGGATGTAGTTGATGATCTGTCCAAGCAGGTTGCTCACGCTCGTTAAACCTAGTGTGTCAACCGCAGGAACCAGGAAGACCAGGAAAACAAACCAGAAGACGATCTTCCCTAAAAGACCAGCTGCATCCATGCGAACATTCATCCGCTGCTCGAAACGATCCATGCCGATACGCGCGGCCATGCGGTCAAAGCCAACTTTCCTCAACAGGAACGCAACGGCTTTTTCCAGGGCGGTAGCAACAAGCCAACCAATCAGGAGAATGACAAGAAAACCTATCAGTTTGGGAATAAAAGAAAAGACGAGCATCAGAGCATTCGTTAATGATGTCCAGATGGCAACGCCCCAATCTGTAATAACTGGCACAGTTTGCTCCTTTCACAGGAATAGCTATTTCAAGTGATCGACACGTATACGATCAACCATGTGAGTATCACGATTGTGATTACTAAATCGATGCACAATATTATCTGGCTACGTTAGAAGTAGATAAGAAGAAATTTTGGAGCTTGCGTCAAAGCCAGATGCTATTTTTATTGTGGGCATAACTTGCGGTATTTTCCCTCTTCCCAAAAGCTATGAAGTATGCTACAATCGTTGCACACGGGCCCATAGCTCAGCGGTTAGAGCAGCCGGCTCATAACTGGTTGGTCGAAGGTTCAAATCCTTCTGGGCCCATTTATAACTCGTAGTCTTTCGCCCACCGCACATGCTTCTCCTGGCTATTCTTTGTTGGCTCTATTTTGCCCATCTTTACTGATTCAAAAGCCGCCTTTTTCTCAGCACATTCTTAGTAACTGTGGACGGAGGAAGCGCAGGAAGGGGATTTGGCGTTTCGCCGGGGATAGGGGTAGAAAAATCTTCACTTTTTAGATTTGCATCCGTATCACGCTCATTATTGCTGGTGTCTTTTTGTAATTTCTTCCTCCGCACAACTGGCATCTTATCAGTGTTGTCTGCCTCCTCATCCTCTAGTGCATCTGTTGACCTGGCAGTAGAGGCGACAAGTGGTGCTTGTTTCTCCTCTATTGCCGGTGTGTCTTGTGGTTTATCTATAGGAGGGGTGAAAAGGGCTTTTTTTTTCTCCTCCTGAGTCGCTGGTTTGTTTTGCACCACAACCCCAGCCCCAGCAGCAAGGGGCATGTGGGTGGTGTCTTTCTCTTCAATCTTTTGTGTGCCTGATGGGTTAGAAGTAGTAGTCAGCAGTTTTGTATCTTTTTCGGCAATGCTCTGGCCATTTTGCGATTGAACCATAGCGGGCATGATAGTAGTGGCGGTCTTCTCGATGTCTTTTTTGCGTGAGTCAGAAGCGGCAGGCATGATAGTGGTGGCAGCCTTCTCGATGTCTTTGGTCTGTGAGCTAGCTTTCTGCGAGTCAGAAGCAGCAGGCATGATGGTAGTGGAGACCTTCTCAATACGTTGCAGTGATTGTGGATGGGCTACAGCAGGCATAATAGTAGTGGCAGCCTTTTCAAGATCCCATGCGTCCTTGCGAACCCGGCTGGCAGCCATCTCTACCGGCTGAGGCGTACTTTCTCTCATGACCTCTTGTGGCTTTTGGGTTGCTCCCCGGACCGAAGCTAGAGACACCGTTGCAGTCTTCTCGATATCATCAGTCTGTTCCTGACTGCGTGCAAGGCCAACCAGAGGTAGTTGCATGACAATCTGGGCAATAGAGCAGGTAAGCGTCAGTAGTACCAGTACGGCCATCATATCCAAAAGTGACCAGTATTTCGCATAGAGGAAAGCGCCAGCAACGATTGAATCCACAGAGAGGCTGAGAGCAACTGCTAGTGATAGCTCAATAGCGAGATCGTTAAGGCGTAGGAAACGAACGAGCGCCATGCCCGGACAAAAGAGAAGAAACCCCATCACTATAAATGGTTGCGAGGGTGTTACATATGACTGAAAGGGCGTCATAGGTACCACAAAAACGATAACGCTAGCAATGAGGGTTGTGATCAGATTGATGACTGGCCATAACCATGATAAGCGCATTTTTTAACCCCTAACATCGCTAATGAGCTGGAATATTTGTACATCGCGCGTGCGATAAACCAGGTTAAAATCCCCCGATGCCTGGAGTGCAGACTCAAATTTTTGCAGTCCTCCCGCTGGAAAACCGGATGTTCCATCAAAGGTTGCGAATTGGGTACGTGTAAAAAAAATATAGGTTTCGGAACCCCGATGTTGTCGCAGGTAGCTAACGACATAGCTCACATCTGAACGACCTACGGCATCTGAAAGTCCAGGATCGATAGACATGTCAAGAAGGCTGAACTTCTCAAAATCCTGTATTTGCCACGGAGAGCCATGCCAGGCTTCAACAAAGAGCGATTTAGGGGCCGCGATATCATACAAATGAACGATGCCCCTGACCTCGTCGTAGGTCTTGTAATCCATCAACTCATTTCCATAGCGAGTATACAGGAATGTAGTCATAAATACAATCAGCAGGCAGCTAATAGCAATGCCCTGTATTCCATAGAGCCGTGAAATAGGCCCTTTAATGCTCTCAATCCAGCGCAACCTCTTGCTAGAGACAAATGATGGAACCTCGTAGAAGATCGATGCGCAAAGAAAAACCATAGGGGGCTGCGAGAACAGGTAGCAGCGCAGCAGCATTTCTCCTCCGTATGGTTGGGCAATGAAGAGCGGGAAGGGAGTCAGCGCCATAATCACAATCGTGGCATCGCGATGCCCTTTGAGCAGGCGGAAAATAGCTCCCACGAAGGCCAGACCCCACAAACCAAGCGGCATAAAGAGCCGCAGTTTGGTAATAAAGGTATGTTGAGGATCGCCTCCGACGCGACTGGATACGTTGGCATTAAATGAATTAAGGATATTGCCAAGACTACCAAAAATGTTGCTGGAATGCCCCATCAGATAGGGCTGTGCCATAATGAAGAGCCATCCAAAGACCATTGCGAGCATCAGGCATGGAAGCCACCATAGTTTGCGTGTGATGTGCCCCACGATCATAAGCGGTATGAGCACGATCAAAACAAAAAATGGGGTAAGCTGATGTGAGTATGTCATGAAAGCAAACATAATGATAATGCTGAGCAGCAGTCCGGCCCGTTGGATTGCAGGCAAAGGTGTATAGATAGTATCTGAAGTGGTGAGCCATCCCCAGAAAGCAAAGAACCAGCGAAAGTGACGCCGACTGCGAGGCTGACGAGGGTTCGTAGCGTCAGGCGACCTTTTAAACCACTTGAGCAGAATTGCCATAATAAGAAGGTAAACGAAAAAGAATAAACCTTGAGGTGAAATATAGTCCTGGCCGATCCAGTTAGTAATGTAGAAGATCCAGACAGACAGCCAGATGAGACGCTTGTTGTTTGTAAAAGTAGTAAAAATGACATAGAGTGGGCCTAGATAAATAAGATTGTAGAAGACAGGTGCCAGATCTGCATAAGAAAGGATATCGTGCAATCCACTGATGCGTGTGATAAAGGCTGTCAGGACAAAAAAGCCTGGCCAGTTGAAATAAGCGTCCAGGTAGGGGTCTACCGTTCCTGTACGCATAATATATTCAGTATATCCTTCATGTCGATAGACGATATTGAAGCGCGGAGCCTCCTCGACAAGACCGGTAACGCCATAAAGCATCACGATCAAGAGGACAATGTGCAACAATAAGAGCGATGTGCGTGGCCTGGGTTGCTGGAGTGCCAGACAGAAACTTATCATCATGACGAGCAGAGAGATAATCATAGAACTGGGCATGACCGAGACCAGCCCCAGGTCGTTCATGGTGGATATATCTACAGAGCTCAGTGAAGACCACCAGGATAGAAATGTTCCTGCAAGCAATAAAAGGCAGATGATGTCCATTATGTTTGGCACATCACGTACATCTTGCTTTTGCGATATGCTTAATTGTTTGCTCATAAGTCACTTTTCTCGTCAAAAATCTTAATTCTGATGAATCTCGGTTGTAGATGGCTGCGACTCATCCTTTAAATCGGCTAAATCCAACGGTAAAAGGTCCGGTGTTTTCGGTGACGAAAACGTATCTGTGCCATTGTGTTTAGCACGCTGGACAGCAGCTTTTGGGCGTTTATATTTGTTGCGCACTATTATTTTAGGTAGTTTGATCGTTGCCTCGTCATCAAGGAGGCTATCCAGTTTGACTGTAGGAGTATCCATAATAATCGGATTTCTGATAGCCCTGAGAGGCTGCGTTAGCCCTCTAATAGCTTGTAATTCTATCGTTGGTGCATCAATGATTTGGTTTAGCGAATCGTCGAAGGAATCGCTTACCAGTCCCGGACGCACGGCTGCCATAATCATCGTACTCATATCGACAACACTCTCAAGAGTATCATCGACTGCGACCTTCCCGGTGACGTTTTTAAACACATAAGGCGTCATCACAATCGCCTCAAGGCACAATGCGATGATCCAGCCCAGACTGAGACCGACTAAAGCGCCTACGTGTGCCCCCACCGCCGCCAAAATAAGCTCAAGCACGCTGCCAAAGGCAATAGGGATCATGGCGTTGGTAATCTCATCTTTAATTCGGCGTATGGCGATATAGTGATTTTTAATGATCAGTGGGAAGGCTCCTAATGCTAAGAGCCGCAAAGGCCAGGCAGCTTGCTCGGCGTAGCTCTCCCCAAAGAAGCGTAAGATAGGGTGTGCTCCCACCAGCAAAACGACGCAAGTAACGGCGCTGGTGAAAGCTCCCAGGAATATCGTCAGTCTGGCTTTTTGTCCGAGCGTACTTCTCTCAGCTGCATTAGTTGCGTGCAAGACGGTGGTGAGAGAGAGCGTGATGGAGAAAACGAAATTGGCAATCATCAGTGCGATGTAGAACCAGGCGGTCATCGAGGTCGATAAGAGCGCCGTTGCAAGCACTGGCAAAATGCGGGTAGGTGCCTGGATAATCAGGTTAAGGATATGGTGCTGGAACGCTGAAGCCCCCAGTTTACGTAGCAAGCTTTGCTGGGGCAAAAAGTTGCTCATTTTGTGCCGATTTTTCCATACGGCCAGTACCAGTAACGGGAGCAGCGACAGTATGGTACCGATTGTCCAGGTTGCATAGATCGTCATGCCAGTTTCATCAGAGAGCCAGCGACCAACAATGTAGAGCAAGACCAGCTTCGCTAGCGAGAAGATCACATTGCGCCAGAATTGCAGGCTTCCTTTGAGCAAGGCTATTGTTACCTGGTCAACGACTGATGTCACTGAGGCAATGGCGATGCTAAAGCCAAAAAAGACAATATTTGGAATATCGTCGCCAATCGGATGGAGTGATGGCGAAATAAAAGTGATGAGAAGCGCGCAGATCAGACCAACAACGAACCCCACCCCTCCTACGAACAACAGAGCAGTGCTGATAAGCGGTCCGGCTTTGCCCTCATTGCGTGGAATTTCCGTAATGAGCAGCGTGCCTAGCCCTAGCAAACAGAAGGTAGAGATCAGCATCAGAGCCGATGTAGCGGCTGAGGCAAGTCCTACAGCTTCCGTTGAGAAGTAGCGAGCCGCCACCCACCAATATGCAAACCCGGAAAGAGACGTAACGAGCATTGCTCCTATAAGCGACCCAGTATTATAAAGGAGAAGACTATTTTTTTTAATCCATTGGATAAGTGACGCTATCACTCAAGGAAACTCCCTCGTGTACGGTTATTTTTTACCTAAGTTGGTACTGGTAAATTAGCATTACTTCAGCTATACATTACTCTTCATAAGAAAAAGTTGCATACATATCAGTACTATGGTACAGTACCGATTATTCTTTAGTCCAGGGTACTGTACCATTATACGGCTATGAAATACCTCACAAACCAGCTAACCTATTTTCAGGTTGTGGTCCTCTAAAATATTCCTGCTTCTGTTGTCGTTACCGGGCTCATTTCTTGAATGTACCCATTTTGCGCTCCCAAAACATTCTGCTGTTTTGCTGATGTCGCAAGATTAAGATGTTCTCTCAGAATGGTTCTGAGGATGCGCCAGCCATCGCGGAATGTGTTCAAGTTGCTCTGCCCATGAATACGTGGCAGTTCAATGCTCGGCACTTCTACGATTTTATAGCCCGCTTTGTGGATGCGCAGACAGAGTTCGGTCTCAATTTCGAAACCATTGCAATCCAGGACGATCCCGTCAAGGCAGTGCCGCCAGAAGGCATTATAACCATAACAGAGATCGCTGAATCTGCGGCGGAAGAGGACATTAACCAGTTGGCAGAGCGCGAAATTGCCCACGGAGCGGAGCCAGGTTAGATCATGGCTGCCACCGCCTTTGAGATAGCGTGAACCTTTCGCAAAATCATAGTTATCCATAAGCGCCTCGACAAAGCGCGAAATCTCTGCTGGATCTGCTGAACCATCGGCATCAAGAGTGATAATGATATCACCGGTGGCTGCGGCAAACCCTGTGCGTAAAGCATCCCCCTTACCACGTTGTTTTTGCTGATAGATATGTATGGATGGCAACAAGCGTTGAGCTACTGCCACAGTATCGTCGGTCGAGTGCCCATCTACGAGGATTACCTCACAATCAATCGAGGCAAGTTTTGGTAAAAGATGGTACAGGTTTTTCTCTTCATTCCGCGTTGGAACAATGATGCTCACGCTTGGATGCGCTTGATTTTTTTGCATATGCACAATCCTATATTTAGAATATGTACCCTTTGCAGGGTGAAAGGACGATAACAATTGTGAATAGAATGGAGTCAATACTCACCGAAAAATTCCCTTCTACTTGCTTTATTTCTCCTGTACTTTTTTCAAGCTGGTACTCATAAGGGTGGCCAGAAGGTCGATGTGGTCCGTCACACAGGCCATGTGTGTTCCAGGCATCATAGATGTCTCTTTATGAGAAGCGATATCAAACCAATCGCTCCAGATGGCCATCTCTTTTTCTGCCCAGATGAAGGACGCATTCTTCGGATAGAAACCGAAGGTGTAAGGTGTGCTGAGCCATGAGAAAACGCCGACATAGTCGTTATAGAGCGCTTCTCTGGGGGGAGAGAAACGGCTCAGTCGGGGATCAATGGCAAGAAGTTTATCGAAATCCTGGGTTTTATCATTGCCTGGTTGCGCCTGCCGATAGAGGTGACGGATCATATGGCGGGTTCGCAGGAACAGATCGAGTTGCTGGCGCTTTTTGAGGCCCATAAGCTTGCCTAAGCTTTGCATACATCGATGAAAAGCCTTGTAAGGCCAGGTGATCCGTACTGGGGCAACAAGCAGCAATAAATCGCTCTCCTGCCCTGCCGCATGGAGTTGCCGCGCCATTTCATACGCGATCAAGCCCCCATTGCAGAAACCGCCAAAGAGGTATGGCCCCTCTGGCTGAATAGCGCGCATCGCCTTAAGGTGTGCCGCCGCGATCTCCTCCAGGGTCAATGGGAAACTAGGACCATTAAAATTGTAGGTATTGATGGCATAAAATGGTTGTTCGGGGCCAAAGGCATGAGCCAGGGTAAAGCAATAGAACGGGCCGCCGGTCCAATCGCCATGCAGGAAGAAGAACGGACGTTGCTTTTTCCCAACCTGGATTACAGTGACAGAAGCCTGCTCTCGCTCTATGCTGTCCTGGCTGAGAGCATTTGCCAACTCTTCTATCGTCGGTGAGGCAAAGAGCGTATTAAGGGCTATTTTTTTCCCGAAAACCTGCTCAATGCGTAGAGATAGGCGGGCCGCCAGCAGCGAATGTCCTCCCAGGCGGAAGAAGTTGTCTCGGATGCCGATGGGGCGTGCGTCCAGCAGTTCCTCCCAGATTTGGAGAAGCTGAAAATGCTCTATGCTGGTAGGGGCGACATACTCATGTCCCTGTCCGCGCTCGATATCGCTAAAAGCGGGAGTTGGCAATGCTTTGCGGTCGATCTTGCCACTGGGAGTCAGAGGCATCGTATCCAGCTGCAGTATCGCCGAAGGAACCATATAGGCGGGCAGCGATTTTTCCAGGTGCCGCTGTAGTTCGTCGTTGGAAATGTCATGCTTCGGGACGACATAAGCAACAAGACGACGATCTCCCTGCGTATCCTCGCGTACGGCCACTGCCGCGCTCTGC
>DASTZT010000118.1:0-17344 GCA_035764225.1 Ktedonobacteraceae bacterium | reverse complement strand
AACCTGGGAAAACTCCTGGTGATCGTGGGTCTCCTGGGGTTACCTCAGGGCTGGTGGCGACGCCATGAATGGCGTCGCCACAGGGGATGACCAGCTGCATGGGGCAGGAGCAGTGGGCCGTCCAGAACACCTTGCACACTGCGTTAGCTAGCTTATCAGCAAACGCTCTCTGGAGGTTAGCAACAGTGCTAACCTCCAGATGAATCAGGCGTAATTGGCCGCCAAGCGAGCAACGTACTCCCGCTCCTCAGCTCCAAACCACGGAGGATCTCCGGCAGCCGCGTTTTCTGTGATGCGTTGTGAGCGAGATGTTGCAGGAATGGCGATATGGCAGCGCGGGTCGCTCAAAATCCACTTGAGCAGTGCTTGAGCCCAGGTCGTAACGCCAAAGGGTTCCAATGGTTTGAGCGCCTCTGGAGAAGGAGGATTACGCAACAAAGCGCCTTCCGCGAATGGGCGCATCACTACTACACCTAAGCCAAGCTCGTCTGCCAACGGCAAGATCTCATGCTCAACCTCGCGTTGCAATGGGTTATAGGGGATTTGAATGGCAGTGATACGGCCCGTTTTCATCACTGTGCGCAATTCTTTGAAGGCTGAGCTGCTATAGTGTGTTGCTCCAATAGCACGCACTTTGCCAGCGTCGCGTAATTGTTCTAGCAACGCGAGATGTTCAAGCCAGTTCACCAGGTTATGAATCTGGTAAAGATCGATGCGATGGTCGAAGAAAGAGAGAGCCTGTTTTATCTGTGCCATCCCTTCGCTTCTGGTTGAAGCCCAGACTTTGGTAGCGATAATGGCCTGATCGCGTCTGCCGCGCAACGTCTCACCCAGCACATGCTCGGCAGCGCCGTACATAGGGGAGGAGTCAAAAAATTTTGCCTCTGCTTTCAGTGCGGCATCGACAATCGCGCGAGCATTTTTCATAGCAGGCTCGCCTCGCACATCAAACGTCCTCCACGTTCCCATCCCAACCACCGGCACTTGTAATTCCGTCTTTCCCAGTGTTCGCTGTTCCATGCATCACTCCCGACAAGAGGGGTAACAGAGCCTGGATGCTTTATCTCAAAACCCTATTACCCTATACAATTTGAATAGTTTCAATTTGGCGTGTGCCACATCTTCAACTCTTTTGCCTATACTCTTCTCTATCTTCCTTAGCGGTTGAGGGAGCATACGCCATCTTGTGAGGGGAATGGTTCGCGATGAGTAGGCTCAGGGCCTGGACAAGCTCAGGACCAGTTGAGCGCAGTTCAGCAAGCGCGGTGGTCGAGAGTTCCCCTAGAATCTCTTCCCCGTCTGCTGTCAGGTTCACAATCACACGCCGCAGATCGCTCTCATCGCGCTGGCGTTCGACGAAGCCGCGATCCACGAGCCGATCTATCAACTCAACAGCACTGTGATGCTGAATCTGCAAACGATGGGCTATCTCGCCCACCGTCGCACTTTTCCCCTGGGGGAACCCCTTAATGGCCAGCAACACTTGATGCTGTTGTGGCTCAAGACCAGCTGCACGCGCCATCTGTTCGCTGAAATGGAGAAAGCACCGAATCTGGTAACGAAACTCGGCTAAAGCCTGATAGTCAGCAAGGTCAATATTGTTATGTCTATTCGTCATCATCTAGCAGCCCCTATACGTGTAATGGGAGGACGAAAGGGCTTTCGGAAAAAAGCGCCTCAGTCTATTTTAAGCGACCCTGGCAAGCCGTGAAAAGCAATCGGGAACGCTGCTCTCGCAGCTAGTGAGGTGGCTCCAGAGAAACGAAAATGTTCCGATACTCCGGCATTGGCCTCTGGAGCCACCTCACTCACCCAATTGAAAGGCAAGTCTGTAACCACTTTGTGGCTTCGAATCGTGTGATTTATATATCGTATTACGATATAAATTACCAGGAAGGTTCACGCCACGATCCTACCTTTGACGAAAGGGTCGTGTCGATAAGCATATCGGCAAGCGTGTTTCGCACTCATCCGCACGGAGATGAGATTGTTGTGAAGAGACAGGGGTACCAGGACAAGAAAGGTTGGGGTTCCAATGGCAGATAAAGTGAGCGATTTTCTGTTGAAACGACTCTCCGCGTGGGGAATCAAGCGTATTTACGGCTATCCTGGCGATGGCATTAACGGCATCCTGGGTGGCCTGGAGCGTAATAAAGAGCTATTCGAGTTTATCCAGGTGCGTCATGAAGAGATGGCAGCATTTATGGCCACTGCTCACTCCAAGTATACGGGCGAGGTTGGCGTCTGCCTGGCCACTTCGGGACCGGGGGCCATCCACCTGCTGAATGGATTATACGATGCCAAAATGGATCATCGCCCCGTCGTCGCAATCGTGGGCCAGTCCGCGCGTCCCGCTCTTGGTGGCAACTATCAGCAAGAGGTTGATCTGCTCAACCTGTTTAAAGATGTGGCTGGCGAGTATGTGCATATGGCCTCCAGTCCCATGCAGATGCGCCAGTTGGTGGACAGAGCCATGCGCATTGCCATCACCGAACGCACAGTAACCTGCATTATCATTCCAAAAGATGTCCAGGATATGGATGCGGAGAAGCCGCCGCATGCCCATAATACGGTCCATACCGGGCTAGGGTATAGCTATCCCCGCGTTCTTCCGACAGACGAAGACCTCCAGCGAGCTGCCGCTATCCTCAACGAAGGGAAAAAAGTCTCGATCCTGATTGGAGCAGGGGCGATGCAGGCGGGCGATGAGGTGACAGAGGTGGCCGACCTGCTCGGATGTGGTGTGGCAAAGGCGTTGTTAGGCAAGGCGATCCTGTCGGACTATCTGCCCTTTGTCACCGGTTGTATTGGCCTGCTGGGTACGAAACCGAGCTGGGATATGATGATGGATTGTGACACGCTGCTGATGATTGGTTCCAGCTTCCCTTATGCCGAGTTTCTACCGAAAGAGGGTCAGGCACGAGGTATCCAAATTGACATCGATGGTCGCATGCTGAGCTTGCGCTATCCGATGGAGCTTAACCTGATTGGCGATAGCAAACAGACATTGCGTGCTCTTATTCCTCTTTTGAAGCGGAAAGAGGATCGTTCGTGGCGCGAGAAGATCGAGTCGAACATCAAGGGCTGGTGGCCGCTCATCGAGTCCAGAGCAACTGAGCCTGCTGATCCGCTCAATCCCCAGCGCGTTTTCCTCGAACTATCCAAACGTTTGCCGGAGAATGCCATTTTGAGCGCCGATGCTGGCACAACCGCCAACTGGTATGGACGTATTGTGCGCATGAAGCCCGGCACGATGGGCTCGCTTTCGGGCAGCCTTGCCACGATGGGAGCGGCGGTTCCTTACGCCATTGCCGCGAAATTCGCCTATCCCAGCCACATTCCCATCTGCTGTACTGGCGACGGAGCGATGCAAATGAACGGCATAAACGAGCTGATTACGGTCGCGAAATACTGGAAACGCTGGAGCGATCCTCGCCTCATTTTCCTTGTGCTCAACAACCGCGATCTGAACCAGGTCACCTGGGAGATGCGCATCGAAGAAGGGAACCCGAAGCTAGAGACGACGCAAGACCTGCCCGATTTCCCTTACGCACTCTTTGCCGACTCCATAGGGCTAAAGGGGATTCGCGTGGATAAGCCAGAGGATGTCGGAGCGGCCTGGGATGCGGCCCTTTCTGCGGATCGCCCTGTCGTATTCGAAGCGTACACTTCTGGCGATGTGCCCACGTTGCCGCCACATATTAGCTTTGAGGAGGCAAAGAACTATATGTCTGCCCTGGTGAAAGGCGATCCCGAAGAGGGTGGCATCATCAAACAATCCATCAAGGAGATGGCTGCTGGCATACTGCCGCACAGAAATTCGTAAGGGGAGAAGAGCCTTCGCGCTCCTCTGTACTAGCAATGCGTTCTCTGAGAACAATATGCTGGCGCAGAGGAGCGCAGGGAAGACAGTGATACAGGGTAGAAGACATGGCAGGTACGAAATTTAGCACTCAAGGGATTGCGATCCAACAGCTTGAGGTCTCAGCCTACACCATCCCAACCGATTTTCCCGAATCAGATGGCACCTACGCCTGGGATAAGACCACCATTGTGATTGTCGAAGCGCAAGCTGGCGGCAAGCGCGGCCTCGGCTACACCTATGCCGATCTGGCAACGGCGAAACTGATCAACGAGATGCTTGTGAACATTGCGCGGGGACGTGACGCGATGAACGTGGCGGGAACCTGGATAGCGATGGTCGAGGCTATACGCAATCTTGGGCGTCCGGGGATCGCCTCGATGGCAATCGCGGCTGTGGATGCCGCTTTGTGGGATCTCAAGGCCCGCTTACTCGATCTCCCTCTGGTCTCGTTGCTGGGAGCCGTTAGAGAAGGCGCACCTATCTATGGGAGCGGCGGTTTTACCTCGTATTCGCGCGAGCAACTACAACGGCAACTGGGCAATTGGGTTGCCAATGGTATTCCCAGGGTCAAGATGAAGATTGGCCGACATCCTGACGACGATGTAACGCGGGTGCTTAATGCGCGTGAAGCCATTGGCCCTGATACCGAACTATTCGTCGATGCCAACGGGGCGTACAGTCGTAAGCAAGCATTGGCATTAGCAATACCCTTTGCCGAAGCGGGCGTAACCTGGTTTGAGGAACCGGTTTCTTCTGACGACCTTGAGGGGTTACGGCTGATCCGCGACCGTGCTCCGGCGGGCATGGATATAGCGGCGGGCGAATATGGCTATGATCTCTGGTATTTTCGCCGTATGCTTGAAGCCGGGGCAGTGGACGTTTTGCAGGCCGACGCGACCCGTTGTGCAGGCATTACCGGATTTATGCGCGTTGGTGCCTTGTGTGAAGCGCGTTCTCTGCAACTTTCAGCGCATTGCGGGCCATCGCTCCATGTGCATCCCTGTTGCGCACTGACGAATTTCCGCCATATGGAATACTTTCATGACCACGTTCGTATCGAGCACATGCTCTTTGATGGAGTCCTCACACCAATACACGGAGAACTGCGGCCCGACCTCTCCCGCCCCGGCATGGGACTGGAATTAAAGCGATCTGAAGCTGCTCGTTATGCGGTTTAGAGAGGAAGGAACACCGTGAAACATGTGGTCATACAACAGGGGATCAGCGGTCCTCACGGAAAAACAAGCGCGCCACCTCCACAAGCACATAGCACCGAGGAGCTAGCAGACGCGCTACGCTCTCGCATACAGGGTGAAGTGCGCTTTGACGAAGGGAGCCGTGCCCTGTATTCGACCGATGCCTCCAATTATCGCCAGGTTCCCATTGGCGTGGTGATACCGAAAGATGTGGACGATGTCATCGCGACTGTCGCGCTCTGTCACGAGTATAGGGTGCCTGTGCTGGCGCGTGGGGGCGGCACAAGTCTTGCTGGACAGACCTGTAACGTGGCAGTAGTGATCGACATGTCAAAGTACATGAATCGCGTTCTTGAGGTAGATCCGCAACGCAAGCTTGCACGCGTGCAACCTGGAGTCATTCTCGACGACCTGCGTCACCAGGCTGAGCAGTATCAACTGACCTTCGGTCCTGATCCCGCTACTCACCGCTATTGTACGCTTGGCGGCATGATCGGGAATAACTCCTGTGGTACCCATTCGGTGATGGCCGGGAAGACGGATGACAATATCGAAGAGATGGAAATCCTGACCTATGACGGCTTACGCATGCGCGTTGGCAGGACCAGCGAAGAGGAGCTTGAGCAGATCATTGCAGAGGGCGGACGGCGTGGCGAGATTTACGCCAGGCTCAAAGCTTTACGCGACAAATATGCCGATGCCATTCGAGCGCGTTTCCCTCATATCCCTCGTCGCGTCTCTGGCTATGCCCTGGACCAACTGCTGCCAGAGAATGGGTTTCATGTGGCGCGGGCGCTAGTGGGCACAGAAAACACCTGTGTCACCGTTTTGGAAGCCACTGCTCGCCTGGTAAATAGTCCTCCGGCACGCGTTTTGCTCGCGCTGGGCTATCCAGACATTTATCAGGCTACGGACCATATAACACAGATCATTGCGCATCACCCCATTGCTCTGGAGGGCATGGATGGACGCATGATCCAGGATATGCACAGGAAACATCTTCTTTCTAGGGATGTTGCGCTGCTCCCTCCCGCGGGCGGCTGGCTGCTGGTTGAATTTGGTCGGGACACGATAGAGGAGGCCAGAGGGCAGGCTCAGCAGCTCATGGAGGATCTAAAAAAGACACATGCCCCACAGATGAAGCTGTTTGACGATCCGAAAGAAGCCGCACGGATCTGGTTGGTGCGGGAGGCAGCTCTCGGCGCGACCGGGCAGGTTCCCGGCGAGAAAGACGCCTGGCCCGGCTGGGAGGATTCCGCCGTTCCGCCTGACAAGGTAGGGAGCTATCTGCGGGATCTGCGAGACTTGTTAGAACGTTATGGGTATCGCTGGGCCTTTTACGGACATTTTGGGCAAGGCTGCATCCATATGCGGGTCAGCTTTGATCTGGAGACGAGCGCGGGGATCAAGCAGTTTCGTTCCTTTATGAATCAGGCGGCGGATCTCGTGGTCAAGTATGGCGGTTCGCTTTCAGGAGAACATGGCGATGGGCAGGCGCGTGCGGAACTGCTGCCAAAGATGTATGGGGACGAACTGGTCGAGGCATTTCGCGAGTTCAAGGCCATCTGGGACCCCGATGGGAAAATGAATCCAGGTAAAGTCGTGCAACCCAATCGCATGGATCAGGATCTGCGTCTTGGCACCGATTATCGTCCTCCTCAGCCAAAAACGCACTTCTCCTTTATCGAGGACCGGGGGAGCTTCAGTCAGGCAACGTTGCGCTGTATTGGTGTGGGCAAGTGTCGCGGTTTAGATGGCGGTACGATGTGTCCCAGCTTCATGGTGACGCGCGAAGAGGCAGACACCACGCGTGGCAGAGCACGCCTACTCTTTGAAATGCTCCAGGGCAATCCTCTTGAAGGAGGTTGGCGCAGTCAAGCGGTGAAAGATGCCCTTGATCTCTGCTTTGCCTGCAAGGGGTGTAAAGGCGAATGCCCGGTCAACGTCGATATGGCAACCTATAAGGCAGAGTTCCTTTCGCATTACTATCAGGGGCACTTGCGACCAATCACCGCATACGCGATGGGGCTGATTCACTGGTGGGTCCGGCCCGCCTCTCTACTACCAGGGGTGGTCAATTTCTTTACGCAAACGCCCGTCTTGCGGGATATTGCCAAAGCGTTGGCGGGTATCGCCCCGCAGCGCCAGATCCCAGCATTCGCTCCTCAAACGTTTAGGCATTGGTTTCATCAGAGAGGGCCGCGCAACGTGGGAGGGCCAAAAGTAATTCTATGGCCTGATACCTTTAATGACCACTTCTACCCCCAGACGGCCATTGCCGCTGTCGAAGTGCTTGAAGCGGCGGGCTATCAGATTGAAGTGCCCTCACAGGCCGTTTGCTGCGGTCGCCCCTTATACGATTACGGGATGCTGAACCTGGCAAAACATGTATTGCAACAGGTACTGGTGACGCTACGCGAGCAAATTGCTGACGGTATACCGATTGTCGTGCTGGAACCGAGCTGCGCGGCTGTCTTTCGCGACGAGCTTGTCAACCTCTTCCCACATGATGAAGATGCAAAGCGCCTGAGCAAACAGACATTTCTGTTAAGTGAGTTTCTGCTCAAAGAGGGATGGGAACCTCCACAGCAGGAGGGAGCGCAAAATAAGCCGTTGCAGCAACAGACCGCTCTTGTTCACGGACACTGCCATCACAAAGCCATTATGGGAATGTCGGCAGAGGAGGCTGTGCTAGAGAAGCTGGGACTGCACTTCAAGGTGCTCGATTCGGGCTGTTGTGGCATGGCCGGAGCCTTTGGTTTTGAGAAGCAGCATTATGATGTCTCGATCAAAGCCGGAGAGCGGGTGCTGCTCCCTGCCGTCAGACAAGCTTCTGGCGAGACGCTCATCATTGCTAATGGCTTCAGTTGCCGCGAGCAGATTGCTCAGACAACCGATAGGCGGGCCTTACATCTCGCTGAAGTGCTCCAGATGGCTTTGCACAAACAGCAGGATACATTAGCGGATGAGCGGCGTAAAGTTGCCGCCGCGTACAACGGCTCTCGACAAGCAGAAGCATGGGCGAAGAAGCTCTCATCCTGGCCTGCGCTGGTGGGGGTGTTGGCTATAGGAGGTGCGTTGATCTGGATTTTGAGGAAGAGTAGAAGGCAGTACGAGGAAGGATAGCAATAATGGCACTAAAAATACCCGTTAAGGAAAATCAAGCTATGTCACGACGAGCACCATTCGCCGCCGGGAACCGTCAGCCACGGAAAAGAGCGTCATCCTGGCTACAACGTTTACTGCCTTCAGGGCTGGCCCGTGATGAGGCCATCGTACTCCAGCATATTCGTGAAGGTCGCTTTCAGCGCAGTCTGGCAGTGATAACCGCACTTTCTAGCCTGTTGAGTGGCCTCGAAGTGACCTATGAGCATTATATTGGCAGCTATAGCCAGCGCATTATGTATACGCCAGTTGTGATAAGCCTGGCGTTGCTGGTGACAGGCATTGGGGCAGTATTTAACCGCTGGATGGCGCGAGTGGCCTTACCGCTTGTCTCCCTGGTAACGATGCTGGATGGCATGGTTGGCTTCATCATGCATATTCGCGGCGTCCATCGCAAGCCGGGAGGCTGGCGCATCCCCATTGTGAATATCGTGATGGGACCACCACTGCTAGCTCCCTTGCTTTTTGCTACCAGCGGCTTTCTCGGACTAATCACGACCCTCCTGCGCCGCGAAGACGATCTAACACCCCCGGCAAGAGCGCGTCAACCTCGCTCTCTCTGGACAGATATCCTGCCGCAAGAAGTGACCCGCGACATTAGTACGCTGGAACAGGATGTGCGTGAGGGGCGATTCCAACGCTGGATGGCGCTGGCAACGGCTATCTCGGCTTTTTTCAGCGGCTTCGAGGCGCTCTACTCACATTATAAGAACAACTTCACCTATCGCATTGAGTGGACGCCTATTCTTTTAACGCCTGCTGTCATCATCGCGGGTCTGGGCAGTATGTGGAGCCGCACAATGGCCCGGACCCTGCTTCCTCTCACCTCGGCCCTGGCTTTGCTTAACGGGACAATTGGCTTTTTCTATCATCTGCGCGGCTTGCTGCGACGCCCCGGCGGTCTCAAATTGCCGCTTTACAATATCCTCTACGGGCCGCCGATCTTCGCCCCCCTGTTGTTTGCGGCCACCGGCTTTCTCGGTCTACTCGCTAGTCTTTTACGGAGGGCAAAATGAATAAAAACAATCATCATTCGGGTCTCGCTACGAAAGCGCAACAGGCCGCCCAGCTCGTGGATGAGCAGCGTCTGCCTATCGATGCCAAGACACATCAACCCATCATGCCGGGCGAGCAACCTGGCTATTATCCAGGGTTTCACACTTTAAGCCAGCAGGCGTTTTGGGACGAAGCCACGCGCAACGTTGTGCTAGCGCGGGTAGAGCAAGTGCCCCCCATTCGCTTCTTCTCGCCAGAGGAAACAGCGCTGATGCAGGCCGTCTGTGATCGCTTGCTGCCCCAGGACGACCGCGATGAAGACCACAAAATAGCCGTGGTGAATTACATCGATGACAGGTTGTATCACCGCCGCATTGATGGGTACCGCTTCGCCGACATGCCAGATGACCATGAGGCGCATCGTCTCGGCCTGCAAGCCATTGAGGAGATCGCCCAGTATCTCTACCATCGTCCTTTTACCCAACTCGCGCCCCGCGAGCAGGATGAAGTGCTTCAGACCATCCACGACGGTAATCCACCAGCGGGCGAGCAGATATGGCGTAGGATGTCGGTCATGCATTACTGGTTACTGATTGTGCAAGATGTCCTTGACGCCTATTACGCTCATCCCTATGCCTGGGACGAGGTTGGTTTTGGCGGCCCGGCCTATCCTCGCGGCTATATGCGCCTGGAGGGAGGGAAGCCGGAACCCTGGGAGGTGGAGGAGCGACGCTACGAATGGAGCGCGCCTGCCACATCACTATCGGATGTCTATAAGCCCGTGGGCGGACCGGGGGGTCATAAACAGCAACCATCGGGTCAGGAAGGGACACATTAACCATGTCGGCAAGGAGAAAGCAGATGAAAAAACCGCTTTTGGGTGCGTTTCGTGGCGCAAAAGCTCACGAGCATCAGCTCGGACCAATCCAGACCATCGATGCGCCTATGCGTCAGTATCAGCCAGACGAAGAGGTGGACTTCTGCATCGTGGGCGTCGGGTCAGCAGGCGGGGTGCTGGTACAACGCCTGGCCCGCGCCGGATTTCGCGTTGTGGGGATTGAAGCCGGGCCGTTCTGGGATACTGAGCGCGACTGGGTCAGCGATGAGGCAGGCTCGTCCAAACTCTACTGGAACGAGCTGCGCGTTACTGGCGGCGAAGATCCGATTACGCTGGGAGCAAACAATAGTGGAAGAGGGGTCGGAGGTGGCTCCGTTCACTGGGCTGGTTTTACTCCTCGCTTTCACCCTTCCGATTTTCGGGTCTATTCCCAGGATGGCGTCGGAACCGATTGGCCCATCGCTTATGAAGACCTCAAGCCATATTATGAGCTGTTAGAGAAAGAAATTCCCGTTGCCGGTCCGGCTTACTTTCCCTGGGGCGATCCGCATGGATATCCCTATGGGCCGCACCCGATGGGAGGCGTGGGTGATGTGCTGATTAAGGGATGCAGCGCGCTGGGCATTCGCGTCAGCGCGGGTGGTCCGGTCGCCATTACCTCCGGTTCGCACGGGGATCGGCCTCACTGCATTTATCGCGGCTTCTGCATCCAGGGGTGTAAAGTTGGAGCCAAGCAGAGCACGCTAGTGAGCCATGTACCCGACGCCATCCGGCACGGTGCTGAAATTCGTGCTGATTGTATGGTTGCACGGATCAACATGGGCAAAAATGGGCATGTCACCGGGGTCACGTACTTCGATCCCGACGGACATGAGGTGGAACAGAAGGCGAAGGTCGTGATTGTCAGCGGCTATGCCATCGAAACACCGCGCTTGCTCCTGAATTCGGCCTGTCCCGGTTTTGAGAACGGGCTGGCGAATTCAAGCGATACCGTAGGCCGATACCTGATGGTCCAGATCGGCAACGTCGTGCTTGGGCGTTTCGAAAGCCCCGTTCGGATGTATAAAGCTCCACCCGCGCATGCGCTGACCGAGGAATTTTATGAGACCGACCCAAAGCGCGATTTCGTGCGTGGTTTTGCCATTCAGACGGTTGGTCCGTTGCCCATCGCCTTTGCCAAACAGATGATGGTCGCAAAGGGGGCGTGGGGTTGGGGCATGCGCCGGGTGATGATGGATTACAATCACTGGGCGGCGCTGGGGGTGCTGGGCGAGATCTTGCCCTGGGCCGACAACCGGGTCGAGCTGGCAGACGAGACCGATAAATTTGGCCTGCCTGTTGCTAGAGTAACCTTTAGCCTGCATGATAATGACAAAAAAGTCGCACGGTTTGGCGCTGAGAAAACCACCGAAATTATGTACGCAGCAGGTGCTCAAGAGGTCGTAGAGGAGGCGCGTTATGCTCATCTGGTCGGTGGCGCGCGCATGGGCAATGATCCACGCACCTCAGTGACCGATAGTTTCGGTCGCACACACGATATCCCTAACCTGTTCATCTGCGATGGCAGCCTACTGCCTACCCAGGGCTCGGCTAATCCCGGTCTAACGATCCAGGCGCTAGCAGCTCGGACCTCCGACTATCTCATCTCCGAAGGCGCAAACATTCTGGCCGGTCGTCCGCGCAGCATACGCAAACCGCCAGTCAGGCATAATCTCTCTCCCCAATGGACACGAGGAAGTGGAGTGCCACGTTTGAAATAAAAGGAAAATACTATGAATCCAATACGTATTGCACAAATCAAAAAACTGTTTGCTCGCGAAAGCTATCAAGCGCTAATATGCCGCACGCCGCAGCATGTTTTGATGTTTACCGGCTACCAGCCCATACTTGGCAACTCGTTTTGCCTGGTCTCGCTGGATAATGTCGGAGAAGTCCAGGTACGCCTGGCGGTGCCTGTAGACGAAAAAGACCTTATTCCTGCCGGAGCCGCAGTCGAGATCAAAACTTTCGCCGAAGAAACAATGGATTACATCGGCGATACCATCGATGCCGCCCGCGAACCGGTGGGAGAACTGCTACGGTCCGCCGATGTCAATGAGGGCGTAATCGTTGGCTACGAAGCGACCTTTGCCCCCATTATCCCCGCTTATACGCAGGTGGGAGTGCCTGGCGTGGGGATGAAAGAATTGTTGCACACATTGCTGCTCGGCAGCTATCTGCGCAACGCATCGCCTGTGCTCGACGAACTGGCTGCCATCAAAACAACGGAAGATATTGCCGCGATCAAGCGGGCGGAAGCACTGGCCTGTCAGGGCTTTGCCGCCGCTAGAGAGGCTGTGCGCATTGGGGCGACAGAAGCCGATGTCGCCGCTGCCGTTTATGCTGCGCTGCTACGCAAGGGATATACGGAACAAGGGGTGCATCATGTACAGCCTCATGTGCATGTTATGGCCGGGCCACGCGCTGCTCTGGCGTATCGGGCCTTCAACCTGACCTCGAACACGACGATTGGGCGGGGAGATACCGTCACGGTACAGATGGAGGTCGGCGTGAATGGCTATTGGGCCGAACTCACTCGCACCTTCTTCGCAGGCGCGATCAGCGACGAGTGGCGCAAGGCGCATCAAGCCTGTATAGCAGCTCAGGATGCAGCCGTAGCATGCATTCGCGATGGAGCCAGCGCGCGAGCTGTTGACGGAGCCGCGCGTCACGTTATGCAACAGGCCGGACTGGGGCAATTTTTCAAACACGGTCTGGGACACGGCTTTGGTTTTCAAGCGATCAATCACTCGGCAGCTCCTGTACTCCATCCGGCCTCGGACGCGGTGCTGCGCAACGGCATGGTGCATAATATGGAGCCTGCCGTGTATAGGGATGGGCAGGGCGGCCTGCGCCTCAACGATAACGTGCTTGTGCGAGAAGATGGATGCGAAATACTCTCATCGGCGCTACCACGCGACCTCGATTGGTTAGTTGTAGCGGGATAAAACATTGCATGACGAAAGGAAAAGATAGATGGGGCAACTAGATCAAAAAGTGGCAATTATTACCGGCTCCGATAGCGGCATCGGACGCGCTATTGCTCTGCACTTTGCCGCCGAGGGGGCCAGCGTTGTTGTCAATTATGCCCATGCGCGGGATAAAGCGCAGGAGGTGCTGCACCAGATCGAGCAACAACGTGGTAAGGCTATTGTCATTCAAGCCGATGTATCACAGTATCAGCAAGCAATGAACCTGATCCAACAGACCATCGACCACTTTGGTCGCCTGGATATCATGGTCAATAACGCGGGGATGGAGATCCATAACTCGTTTTTGGATGTCTCGGAAGAGCAATTTGATCGCGTCCTGAGCGTTGACCTCAAAGGTGCCTTCTTTTGTGCTCAGGCGGCGGCGCGTGAAATGGTTAAGCGCAAAGTCGCGGGCCGCATCGTCAACATCTCATCAGTGCATGAGGATCTGCCCATGCCCAAAAATGCCCCGTACTGCTGTGCTAAGGGTGGGTTGCGCATGATGACACGGACCATCTGTCTTGAGTTGGCTCCCTATAACATTACCGTCAACAACATTGCTCCTGGGGCGGTTGATACTCCAATAGATGCCGATGTCAAAGCCGATCCAGAGAAGATGAAGGCGCTGCTCGACGAGATCCCTTTGAGACGCATGGGCCAGCCAGAAGAGATCGCCAAACTGGCATTGTATCTGGCCTCGGATGCTTCAGCCTATGTGACCGGCTCAACCTATGTCATCGATGGTGGTCTGACCTTGAATACAGGAGCACTGTAGGAAGATTGAAGCAATCCAGAGAAGAAAGACCATGCAAGCGAATACGACACAAACCAGCATACCGGCAGAGCGGCAGGAAGGGCAGATAACGACCAGACCACAGGTGGTTATCGTTGGAGGGGGCTTCGGCGGCTTACAGGCCGCCAAAGACCTGGGGAAAGCAGAGGTTGAAGTGACCGTAATTGATCGGAATAACTATCACCTCTTTCAACCCATGTTATACGAAGTAGCTTCGGCAGGATTGCCCCCCGACGACATTGCCGCACCCGTACGCGAGATTTTCCATAAGCAGCACAATACCACCGTGTTGATGGCCGAAGTAACAGGGGTGGATCTGGACAGACAGCAGGTGTTGATGGGGGATGACTCGCTGCATTATGACTATCTCATCATCGCCACCGGAGCAACGAGCAACTACTTTCACCATGAGGAGTGGCAAAAATATGCGCCGGGGCTTAAGTCGATGGATGATGCCATCGAGGTACGACAGATGGTGCTCTCGGCATTCGAAGCGGCTGAGCGGGAGGAGGACGAGGAAAAGCGGCAAGAATTGCTCACCTTCGTGCTGGTCGGCGGCGGACCCACTGGAGTAGAGTTGGCTGGAGCTTTGGCGGAAATGGCGCATAAATCGCTCACGGGGAACTTTCGGCACATTCGTCCCTCGGATGCACGGATCGTGCTGGTGGAAGGCGAAAGCAGAATCATCCCCTCATTTCCCGCCTCGCTCACGCGTAAAGCCAGGGCCAAGCTGCAACAATTGGGGGTAGAGGTCAGAACTGGGGTGCATGTCAAAGCCGTCGATCAGGATAGCGTCATGATCGGCGATCAACGGCTGGCCACGAAAAATGTCATCTGGACAGCCGGGGTCAAAGCATCGCCAGCCGGAAAATGGCTTGGGGCCGAGACAGACCATGACGGACGCGTCAAAGTCCAGCCCGACCTCACGGTGCCCGGACACCCCAATATCTTTGTCATTGGCGATACGGCGCTGGCAACCCAGAACGGGAAAGAACTGCCAGGGCTGGCCCCCGTTGCCATACAAGAGGGAGCCTTCGTGGCGCAGTGTATCGCTGATCGTGATAGCAAGGAGCCGCGAAAAGCGTTTCACTACTTTGACAAAGGTACCCTTGCCACCGTGGGCCGAGCCTTTGGCGTGGTTGCCATTGGGCCAATCCACTTCACTGGTCTGTTTGCCTGGATCACCTGGGTGCTCGTGCATATCGTTTTCCTGATTGGCTTCCGCAACCGCCTGATCGTGCTTTTCCAATACGCCTGGGCGTATTTTACCTTTCAGCGTGGAGCAAGGATTATTCTTGGCAGCAGCAGAGTACACACCCCATAAAGGACGAGGGAAGAGAGTATGACCATCGAAATAAGAGTAGGTCCGCCAGTGATCACCATTAGCCAGGGGCGCACATTTATGGTAACGACCCAGGCTGGGGAGATTATGCCCAATAGCGACGAAGGCGTCTATGCTATTGATACGCGCTTTATTAGCTTCTACCGTTTATATATCAATCGTGTCCCCTTGAACGTGGTGAACTCCAGCCAGTTGAGCTTTTACTCTTCACGCTTTCACCTGACCAATGCTGATATCATGACCGAGGGAGGCCAGCTAGACGCCAACACATTAAGTGTGACCATCAATCGGATGGTGAGCGAAGGCATCCATGAAGAGTTTCAGATCGTCAATTATGCCGGGAAGAAAGTACAATTTTTGTTGGAACTCGCGCTGCGTGCCGATTTCGCCGATATCTTTGAGGTCAAGACCAAAAATCTCGTCCTCAGAGGCAAATCACACTCCGAATGGCATATCCAGAAGAGACAGTTGCGCACGAGCTACGACCACAAGGATTTTCACCGCGCAATGACCTACAAGATTCTGAATGAGCAAACCCCTATAGGCTACGCCAATGGTCGTATCTTCTTCGAAATCGAACTGGAACAAGGGGAGTCCTGGCAATCCTGCGGCAATATTATTCTGGAGCATGGAAAGGAAGTCAAGCAACCGGATGCTGATACATGCAGTTTTGCTCAGCAAGGTTCGGCATCTTCAGGAGCTACCCCCTCTCCAGGGTCAGACCCACGCAGCGACTTTGATCAACGGCAGGCGCGGTGGCAGGACCGCTGTACCGCCATCACAACCTCAAACAACGATGTCTATCGGACGTACCGTCAGGCCATTGAAGACATGGGGGCGTTGCGCATCTACGATCTGGACGTATCAGATGAAGCCTGGGTACCTGCCGCAGGCGTTCCCTGGTTCGTGACCCTCTTCGGTCGCGACAGCCTGACCGTCTCATTACAAAATATGCTGGTCTCTCCTGGCTTTGCGCGAGGAGCGCTCAAACGGCTATCAGAGTATCAGGCGCAGGAGCGCGACGATTGGCGCGATGCCCAGCCGGGCAAGATCCTGCACGAGATTCGCTTTGGAGAACTGGCGCATTTCCATAAAATCCCCTTCACGCCCTATTATGGCACAGCAGATGCCACCATCCTTTACCTGATGGTGCTCTCTGAAACGTATCGCTGGACCGGCGATGTAGAGCTGCTCAAAGAGTTCCGCGAGGTGGCAGAGAAGTGCCTGGACTGGATCGATCATTATGGCGATCTTGACGGCGATGGTTTTCAGGAGTATAAAACGTACTCCTCGCTTGGCTACAACAATCTGGCCTGGAAAGATGCGGCTGATTCCGTCGTCTATGCCGATGGTAGACAGGTGAAGCAGCCCAAAGGGTTATGTGAGCTGCAAGGCTACGTCTATGATGCCAAGTTGCGCATGGCTGAGGTCTTTGGTGTCCTGGGCGATCAGAAGCGGGCCGATGCTTTAACGGAGCAGGCCAAGACGCTTAAAGAGAAGTTCAACAAGGCTTTCTGGATGGACGATCAGGGCTGCTACGCCTTCGGTCTCGATCCAGATAAGAAGCAGATTACCTCAATTGCCTCCAATGCTGGTCAATGCCTCTGGTGTGGGATCGCCGACCAGGACAAAGCTGAACGCACCGCGAAGCGACTGTTGCAGAGCGATATGTGGAGCGGATGGGGCATTCGTACGCTATCGAGCAAGAACCCCGCCTATAATCCATTCTCGTACCAGCGTGGCTCTGTCTGGCCGCATGATAACGGCATTATCGCGGCAGGCTTTAAACGCTATGGCCTGACGGATGAGGCAAATTTTGTGATTCGCGGCATGTTTGATGCTATAGAGCGGTTTGATTCGTACCGACCTCCAGAAGTGTTTGCAGGCTTGCAGCGTAAGGGCGATTTTGATTTTCCCGCCCTCTATCCAGGCGGGGCCAACATTCCTCAAGCCTGGGCAACTGGTAGCATTTTCCAGATGATCCAGACTATGCTGGGCCTGCGAGCCGATGCACCCAACAAACGGCTTTTTGTTCACCCGACCCTGCCGGAATGGCTACCATCGATTGAACTACATCGCCTACGCGTTGGTTCCTGCTCGCTCTCGCTCCACTTTTGGCGCGAGGACAAGACCTCCCA
>DASTZT010000117.1:0-3473 GCA_035764225.1 Ktedonobacteraceae bacterium | reverse complement strand
TCGGCGTCCAGACCATCCATAATAAAGCCCATTGGTTCCCTCCTTCTTGATTACTCGCCGCCGATAGCGGTTGCGGGCGCGACGGTCTCATAGTGCGAGAAGATGCGACGGTAAGCATCACAGCGTTGCAGCAATTCCTCATGCGTCCCCTGATCGATCAGTTCGCCCTTATTCAAAACCAGAATTTGATCGGCCCAACGAATTTGCGAGAGGCGATGCGTAATCAGCAGCGTTGTCCGGCCTTCGAGCACGCGACGGATCGCTTTCTGAATCTCGTCTTCGGTTGCGCTATCAATCGCACTGGTCGAATCGTCGAGGATCAGAATGCGCGGGTCGGTTAGCAGAGCGCGGGCGATGGCGACACGCTGCCTCTGCCCGCCTGAAAGCGTCACGCCACGCTCGCCAATCTCCGTCTCGTAGCCGTCCTTAAAGCTGGCAATGAAGTCGTGGGCCTGAGCATCTCTGGCGGCGGCCTCTATCGCGGCTCGGTCGGCCTTCTGTCCCAGCCCATAGGCAATATTTTCGGCAATCGAGCGCGAGAAGAGAAAGATATCCTGCTCGATGGTGGAAATCTGCGAGCGCAGGGCATCCAGGCTCCAGTCGCGCACGTCCACGCCATCGATCAAGATGCGCCCCTCGTTGGCATCATAGATGCGGTTGACCAGCTTCGTCAGGCTGCTCTTACCCGCTCCGGTCTGTCCCACAATCGCGATAGTTTGCCCTGGCTTCGCATGAAACGAAAGATCTTTGAGGATCGGCGTCGAGCCATAGCCAAAGGTCACATGCTCAAAAACGATATCGCCGCGCATCGTTTCACGATAACCCGACTCGTTCTCATCCAGTTCCGTCTCCTCTTTCATCAACGACAGAATGCGGTTAGAACCTGCCAGGCCGAGCTGGACCAGGCTAAAGCTCCAGAGCGAGATGAAGGAGACAAAGCGCAAGTTGACCATCAAGCCCATAAAAGCCACCAAGCCACCAAGCGAAAGTTGCTGCTGCGTTACCAGGTAGAGGCCATGCAGGAAGGCCAGGGCCAATGTGATGCCAAGCAGCAGCATCGGCAGGTAGCGCCCCTGAATTTGACCATTCTTAACATAGAAATCGCGATAGCGAGCGGCATTGCGGTTGAACTTGCCCTTCTCCTGCTCCTCCTGCGCGGTTGCCTTCACTACCTCAACGCCCGTCACCGCCTCATTGAGAACGGCATTGGTCTCGCCGAACTGTTCGCGCATCTGATCGGAGATCGGACTGAGCTTCCGCGAGTAATCGCGCAAGGCAATTAAGAAGGCCACTGTGAAGAGAAGGGGAATGATCAGCAATTGCACGTTCATAATGCCGATGAAGGTTAGAATCACGGTCAGGCTGGTAAACGAATCGAAGATGGCGTCAAAGCCGGGCACCACCATATCGCTCAACTGGGTCATATCGTTGGCGGCGCGGGCCATCACATCGCCGACGCGCTGACGATTGTGGAAAGTCTGGCTTTTCCCCAACAGGCTGATATACAGCTCCTCGCGGGCATCGCGCGCGAAACGTTTGCCCAGGATCTCCACTGTCAAACGCGCAGAAAGATCAATCAACCCACTGGCAAGCACCACCCCCAGCAACGTGAGCGCCAGTTGCACCAACTGACTGCGCCCCGCCTGGCCCTGTTGTACAACATTGAAGGCCACGCCGGTCAGGGTCGGGATCGTAGAAAAGAGCACATTGGTGATAATCGACAGCAACATAAAGCCAAAGGCAAGATGCTTATAGCGCAAAAGATGTGAGATGATCCAGCGAGGCGCGCTGGAACGATTATAGAGATATTCATTGGCAACGGTAAATTCTCGCTTAGACAAACAGAACCTCCTTGCACCATTCAAAACAGAGAGAAGCAGATCGACATAAGGAATATGCAACTGGTCCCCAGGAGAGTTATAGCATATCACAACTATTGTACTTATGAATAGTTGTCATCTTATGTCAGGAATTGCCAGAAGCAGGTGTTTTCATATTAGGTAATACAGCTCAAGCGTTTTAGTCTGGACAAATTGATGATATACGCACTACTTTTTCTGTGGTATGATAGCGACAATTCGTTTCTTGATATGTAAAGCGAATTTGCCAGGTTGCTGCAACTTCACATCATAATTGATACGTTCCTGGCTCTTCGGGTAAAAGTGTGTTTGAGAGGAGAGATGAATGCCGGATCATCCCCATATCCTGGTGGCAACGCTAGGAGGACAGCCACAGATTGTTACATTTACCCTTGATTTGCTATTGCAAAAAGGCTTTCCTATTACTGAAGTGATTGTTTTGCACCCCAAAGCCAGCTCACCGTCGCGGCTCTATCAAGCTCTGCTGCGTCTCAACGTCGAGTTTAGCAGCGCGGTTTACCCCCATCCCCTGGCGCGACAAAAAATCCATTTTCACTCGCACATGCTTGAGTCTGATGGGCAGCCCATTGACGATATCGTCGATGATACCCATGCTGACGGCACGCTTGACACGATCCATCAACTTTTGGGCGATCTCAAACAACAGGGATATCGCATCCATCTATCTGTTAGCGGCGGGCGGCGTTTGATGTCTTTGCTGGCAATCTCGGTCGCCGCCCTCAATTTTGACCGCCATGATCGTATCTGGCATATTTACACGCCTGAAGCCATTAAGCAAATGGCGAGCGATGGCCAACTCATGCACGTCTCACCGGGTGCCGGGCTTAAGCTGATCCAGGGTCCGTTTCTTTCTCTAGGTGCCCACATCTACAATTCAGCCTCATCCTTTCACCGCGCCCAGGAGGGCCAGCGAGCGCAAATGGACGCTCAAGAACGCATGCGCTGTGATGAAGTCGTCAACAAAGCCACCACGGCACAGCTCAAAGTGCTGCGCGCCTTTGCGAAGGGACAGATCCCCCAAGAGGTGGCAGAAGAACTCTGTATCGCGACTGTCACCGTCCACACCCATAAAACCGTTCTGCTCAGCCACTGCCATACCGCCTGGAATATCCCTGAGGATAAGCGCCTGACCTATCATTTTCTCGCCAACAAATTCAGCCATTATTTCGAGGAAGACGAGTAACACTTACCCAGCAATCTCAGAGAAATATATGAGATTTTTCAGCAGATTGAGGAGGAGATTCTTCTGTTATGCTGGTATGCTTGCAGAAAAGCAAACGTCAGGTATGCAGAAGGAGAAAGGAATAGCAAAAATGAAGGCACAACTTGTTCTTGTCGGAGGTAGATCTTCTGTACCAAATATTCTTACCATTCTTTTCCAAAAACCGGATGTAGTTATTGTACTTTGCTCGCACGAAAGTCATAGCGATTTCGCTAATTTCAAACGTATGGTGGAGACAATTCTTCCAACCTGTGCAGTTGAGGATCTGCTCCCTGTTGATGCATTTGAACCTGAAGAGATTGCTAAGCGATGTGTAGAGGCATTTCAACGCTATTCTACGGCAGAGTGGATATGCAATATTACAGCAGCAA
>DASTZT010000116.1:0-7126 GCA_035764225.1 Ktedonobacteraceae bacterium | reverse complement strand
ATTGACGGCTACCTTTTGCTCAAATGTACGCGTAAGGTTGACGGTGACAACGGCGACAGTTGTATCATTAGGCTGCATAGCTAGCTGCTTGATCTGCTCTGGCGATACCGGCACAGGCGGTTCTGGATACATTGACATACGTATCTATTGTCCTCCATAATTTGTGGCAGACGCCCTCTATGTTATCATACGCAAAACCTTAGGTAAAGTTAAGTGTATAGAGAGCTTAGCATCGGTCTTCGTACCGACTCGATTCCATCGCGTCCAATTTATTGCCTGTCCTTCCCGTCCTGCTTGCTGAACGGTGTCACCGAGTTCTGATCGTTCCGAAGGTTCTCTGCGGAGGGTTTTTCGTTGGGGGAATAATGCATTCGAGGAGGACGCTCAATAAATTGGACGCGTTGAAGCGGGTCGGTACGAAAGTTCGGGGAGATACTCATTGAGGAGGACGCTCAATAAATTGGACGCGCTGAAGCGGGTCGGTACGAAAGTTCGAGGAGACACTCATTGAAGAGGAGACGCAATGGTTATTCATGGAGATAAGCTGCGCTGGTTGTTCTGGTTACGCTGGAAAATGCTGATTCGCGGTTATGCTCGCGATAAGGGGCGCATCATCGGTGCCATTTTTCTGGTGCTCTTTGGCCTGCCCTTTATTGGCGGGATTGCGGTTGCCACCTTTTTCGCTTATCGCTTTCTTCCCAGGACTGTGGGCGCGGAACTGCTCTTCCTGGTGCTGACGGCCATCTATCTGATGTGGATCGTCTTGCCTCTGCTGGAATATAACATTAATGAAGGGCTGGATATCTCTAAACTGGCACTATTCCCGCTCACACGGGGAGAGTTGATGGCGAGCCTGGTGCTTTCTACCTTGCTTGATATCCCGACGATAGGACTGCTCCTGGTGCTTATCGCCACTATCGTCGGTTGGGCCTTCTCGCTTCCTCTGGCTGTGATGGCGCTACTGGCCATGCTGATCTTTTACGTTCAGCTCGTTGGAGCCAGTCAGTTGGTGTTGGCATTGCTGATGCGTACATTACAGAGTCGTCGCTTCCGTGATCTAAGCATTATTCTGGTCGCGGTTTTCTCGTCTAGCTGCTATCTGCTGCAACAACTGGTCTTTCGTGGTGTGGGTGCGTCGAATATCATTGGCGCTTTGCGTCATGCAACCTTTTCGCCGTACTTGCAATGGCTGCCTCCTGGCATGGCGGCACGCGCTATTCAGCAGGCTTACGTCGGCAATTGGGGCGCGAGCTTTGCCTGGTTAGGAGCATTGCTGATTCTAAGCGTGTTTGTGCTCTACCTCTGGCAACTTGTTGTTGAGCGCGGGCTGAGCACGCCGGAAAGCGGTGGCGTGAAACGAACTCGTCGCCAGACTTCGCCAGCGATGGCGGCAGGTGCTCAGGTGGCATCAAGCGGGGCTGTAGGCCGCTTCCTTTCGTCCCAAACCTTCTCGATTGCGCTGAAAGATCTGCGCTACTTCCGGCGCGATCCCCAGCTGCAGGCATTGCTGGTCCAGTCGATAGTGACGATGGCGATCTTTATTGTGATCCCATTCGTCGATTCAGGCCGGGAAGGTCTCTCCTTTGTGGAGCCGTGGATCGTTATGGTGATGCCTGGCATTGTGCTCTTCTCGCTTTATGCGCTGTCCTATAATGTGCTGGGCTTTGAGCGCCAGGGGCTGACAACGCTTTTCCTTTTTCCGATTGAGCCGAAGCGTGTTCTGTGGGGAAAAAATATGGTGGTATTTGCGATAGGGTTTATAGAGATGATATTGCTGGTGATGATTGCGGCCTTTGTCACCCATACCTGGGATCTTGTGCCGCCAGCTCTTGCAATAGGTCTGGCGGGTATAGGGGTGATCCTTGGTTGCGGCAACTTTACATCGATTTTCCTGCCGCAACGGATGCGCCAGCTGCGACGCGGCTTCCAGACTGCCGCGAATCAATCAATAGAAGGGGGTTGTCTACGAGGCGTGATGTCAATGGCGGCCTTTTTGATTATGCTTGCCATTCTGGTGCCGGTATTGCTGGCCCTGATCTTACCCATGATCTTCGGTCAGCGCTGGATATGGGTGTTCTCTATTCCGGTTTCGCTTATCTATGGCGCGGCTTTCTATCATATTGTGACGAGCCTGGTCGCCTCTCGCATGCTGAATAGAGTGCCGGAGATCCTGGCGGTTGTGACCAGGGAATGATATCACAAGCTTTTGTGGCACAGCCTTTTTAGGTAATGAAATATGGCTAATCAGGAAAAAGAGCAGCGCAATGTGCTGACCGAAGTTGCCGGGCTGTTTCTGCGTTTAGGCTTTACGGCCTTTGGTGGTCCCGCCGCCCATATCGCGATGATGCGGCGGGAAATAGTGGAGCGCCGCCAATGGGTGAGCGACGAACGCTTTCTGGATTTGTTGGGCATCATTAATTTAATTCCAGGGCCAAACTCGACCGAGCTGGCAATCTACCTGGGATATCTGCGTGCCGGATGGCCGGGCCTCATCATCGGCGGCATCTGCTTTATCGGCCCGGCTATGCTGATTGTATTGGCGCTGGCCTGGCTCTATGTGCGTTACGGCTCGCTACCACAGGCGGGCTGGCTCTTCTATGGCATCAAGCCGGTCGTGATTGCGATTATTGCCCAGGCCCTCTGGGGATTGAGTCGCAAAGTCTTGAAAGGCGCGATTCCCATAATCCTGGCGTTGCTGGTGATGGCTTGCTACTTGCTGGGGGTGAACGGGCTGGCTCTCCTGGTCGCCGCTGGTATCTTGTTTGCGCTAATACGCTGGTTCCAGCATCAGCGCAAAGAAAAAACGCTGGCGACGGTGCTCCCCTTCTCGGTGGGCGGCTTGCGTCAATGGTGGCATCTGCTGGTGACAACCCCCTCTAGCCTCGTGCTCACGGCTGTTCCTGTGAGCGTGCCAGTGCTTTTCCTGACCTTCCTCAAAATAGGGGCCATCCTCTATGGTAGCGGCTACGTCCTGCTGGCCTTCCTGCGCAGCGATTTTGTGCAAGGGCTTGGCTGGCTCACCGATAAACAACTGCTCGATGCCGTTGCCGTCGGTCAATTTACGCCCGGCCCGGTTTTTACGACGGCAACCTTCGTCGGCTATCTAGTCGCCAGTTGGCAAGGCGCGTTGGTGGCGACTCTGGCTATTTTTCTCCCCTCCTTCGTTTTCATCGCCATCATTCATCCCCTGGCAGCCACGTTACGCCGCTCGCCCTGGACTTCGGCCATCTTAGATGGCGTCAATATTGCGGCCCTGGCGCTGATGGGAGGCGTGATGCTGCAATTGGGGCAGAGCGCCCTGATCGATCCGCTGACATGGCTCATGGCCCTGGTCGCATTCGTGATCCTGCTACGCTTTCAGCTCAATTCGGCCTGGCTGATCCTGGCGGGCGCGTTTGTGGGCGTGTTGCGGTTCTGGCTATGATTGCGTCATTGGTCAATCGACCAGCTCGTCGCATTGCCAGAAGCATCGCCGGTCGCTATCGTTGTGCCATCAAGCGACCAGCCGACGGCTACCGCACTGGCTTTGCTCTCGGTGAACGTTTGTAGCAGTTGCTGGGCATCGACGTGCCAGATCTCAATGGTCGGGTTTATGTCAACAGCCAGCCGCGTTCCATCAGGCGACCAGGCCATGCCGACAAAATCTGAATCGAGGGTTCCTTGCTTGAGCATGTATGAAGCGGATGTATTAGCAGGATCGAGAATCCATAGCGTGTCCCCAGTCGCGTAAGCTATCCAATCGCTTGCCGGTGACCAGAGTAGAGCAGAGTTGATACTGCTAGAGGTAAAGGCGGTGTAGGGTTTCTTAATCTCGTTCACATGCTTGTTGTTGATAGTATCCCAGATCTCTATCGTCCAGTTGTTATTATCATCAGTAACATTATCAGTAAGAGCGAGATGTTGATTATCAGAGGACCAGGAAAGCAAATTAATATTCAGCGAATTAGATAAAGCCTTCTGCTTAGGCCCGCTTGCAAAACCTGAGGTGGGCCAGATAAAGAGGTTGCCTTGTCCACCAGTGGAGATAGAAGCTTTATCGACTGACCATGCTGCTGCCGAGGCGTCATAATGCTCCGGCAAAACATAGCTAGTGACTCGTTGCCCATCGGGTGCGGTCCATATCTCCAGAAATTTCTTGTCGGCTACCGTGAGCAGGCGTTGGTCGTCAGCCGACCAGTAAAGATCAAGAGCGAGGCCGAGGCCCTCCACTTGGAATGAGCTAAGAGTGTTTTGAGCGTTGTTTGGCTCGTGAATCTCGACTGTGCGTGCGTTGGGATAAGCGAATGCGACCAGCTGTAGCGTGTTTGACCAGTGAGTAAATCCTTGTGCATCTGGGTCTGGCGTTGGCTGGTCAAAATCGGGAAAGGGACGTTTTTTCCTTCTACCGAACATGGTAGATAACGAGTTGGTGGTAATAGCCAGGCCGGAGATCACGATTGCCCCGGCGACCAGCATTCGACGGCGTGACATCCTGGCAGGTTGCTGCTGCTGCTGAAATTGCATCTGCTGGCGCGCGTGAGGGGGGATATAGAGGGGCGGTTGCCCTGGTCTGCTGAGTGGCGGAAGGACGGGCTGCGAAGGCGACCAGATGCGAGCACCCTCGGCCTCGATTTGCAATTGTTTGATATGTCTGAGATCATACTCTACGGCGCGAATGCTCTCAGGTCGATCAGTGCTGACAAGGGCCTGCATGCGCCGCAGCAATGTGTTGAGCGCGTTATTGACCTCCACGCCAGGGAGATTGAGCGGGATAAAGGTTAGTGGCTGTTCGGAAGGCTCAATCTGCGAAAGCATGCGGTGGAGCAATGCGCCTAGACTATAAATATCGGCCTGCGGTGTGGTCTGGGCGCGGCCATATTGTTCGGGGGCCGCATAGCCGGGGGAGCCAAGCGGAATAGTATCGTGCTTCTTCCCCGGCTTGAAGTGGCGAGCGATGCCAAAATCGATCAGATAAAGCAGGCCCTGAGGGGTACGCATGACGTTGTCTGGCTTCAGATCGCGAAAAATTACCGGAGGCTGGCGTGTGTGTAAATATCGCAGTACATTGCAGATCTGTAGGGTGATATCGAGCGCCTCTATCACCGTGAGCGGTTTGTGCCGCGCCTCGCGATCCTGGAGATACGCCTCCAGCGTTTTGCCCTCGATATAGTCCATCACCACATACCAGTGTTCCTGGCCGCTGAACTGGTCGTAAATGCGGGGGAGCTGAGGATGGCTCAACGTGGAAAGCAGCTCGACTTCGCGATTGAAGGCCGAAGTGGCCTCGATGACCTCCTGGGGTGAGAGGCCTTTCAGGTTAATTTGCTTAATGGCAACCAGGGCATCGTTGGCCTCTGTATCCAACGCTTTATAGACGGCCCCGAAGCCTCCGCTGCCGATCTGCTCGGTCAGGCGATAGCGCCCAAGCAACAAGAGCGATGGCTCTGGTTCGTCTGCATCGAGTGGTTGTTGGCAGGCAAAACATAGCTCCTGATCGATCCGATTGGCAGCTCCACAATGGGCACAGAATTGAGTTTCTTCCATGGTACTTTTCCACAGCAGAGTACGTTTATGCTCGACTTTTTGACTGGTATTAGCAGTTAAGAAGAGGCTGTGTTATCCTATATGATGCGTATTTAGATAAAACCTTTTCTATTATACTAGTATAGACACTACAAGAGAAAAACGCAATGGCAAGAACTCATGCCAAGCTTGCTGTCAAAAAAAAGATACCCCCAGGAAAAAGCTTTGTCAAGAAGCTTGTCAGGTCGCGACAAACGTTCGAGCATCAAGCATGGTTCGGGGATAGGCAGGGCTTTGCAGTTTTCGCTGGAAGCCGTTTGGCATCAGGGGGAGAAGACTCCCTTCGTACCGACAAGCTTGCAGCGCGTCCAATTTATTGCCTGTCCTTCTCGAAATCATTGCATTCGCTCAAAAG
Organism: Ktedonobacteraceae bacterium; assembly: GCA_035764225.1. Taxonomy (GTDB): domain Bacteria; phylum Chloroflexota; class Ktedonobacteria; order Ktedonobacterales; family Ktedonobacteraceae; genus DASRHT01. The sequence continues at coordinate 1,209 of DASTZT010000116.1, read as the reverse complement.
AGAACATTTCTCGAAAGCCCTTTGGGACGATCAGAATTGCAGGACAGGCGCTAAAGCGGACGCGCTGCAAGCTTGTCGGTACGAAAAGCGTGACTGTCCTCGTCGTTTTCCCAAAGATGACAGAGAGGGAAAACTGCAAAGCCCTGCGGGGATAGGCTGTTCGTTTGCCTGGACCCCGTTGCCGATGCTATGATAAGAAATAGGTATCCTACTTGATCTAGCGTATTTTTTTATGGTGAAACATAAGAGGTTGTGTATGATACAACTCGATCAACGTCAGCTCGGTGCGTCGAGCATTGTGGTTCCTGCGATGGGCGTGGGCATATGGAGCTGGGGGGATACGCGCTTCTGGAACTATGGCAAAGAGTATACACGAGAAGATATCACCCAGGCGTATCGCGCCTGCCTGGACGCCGGTCTCAACTTTTTTGATACGGCAGAGATTTATGGGAGCGGCGAGTCAGAGCGTATTTTGGGCGAGTGCAGGCGTGCGGATGAACGCCCGATCATTATTGCCAGCAAGTTTGCTCCCATCGGCCATATTTCGGCTCGCGCTCTGCTGAAATCGCTGGATAATAGCTTGCAGCGGCTGGGAGTTGAGGCAATCGACCTGTATCAGATCCATTTCCCCTATACCGTCATCGGCGTCAATGCGCTGATGGACGCGTTGGCGGAGGCCGTGCGCTCTGGCAAGGTACGAGCAGTGGGGGTGAGCAACTATAGCGCCAGCTTAATGCACAAGGCTTACAAAAGGCTGGACCGCTACGATATTCCATTAGCCTCCAATCAGGTTCACTATAGCCTGCTCTATCGCAAGCCAGAAGCCAACGGCGTGTTAGACGCCTGTCGGGAGCTGAATGTGGCATTAATCGCTTATAGCCCGTTGGAACAGGGCTTGCTGACCGGGAAATTCCGCATCAGCAATCCGAACGCCACAGTCCCTCCTGGCATTCGTCGCTTCATGGCTCCTATGAGCGTCGCGAAACGGCGCAAGATGGAGCCGCTCTTCGAGGTCATGTCAAAGGTAGCCCAGGCTCACGATAAAACCATCGGGCAGGTTGCGCTCAACTGGCTGCTGACGAAAGATGAGCACATTATTCCCATACCGGGGGCCAAGAATGCCAGACAGGCAAAAGAGAACGCGGGTGCCATCGGTTGGCGTTTGACGCAGGAAGAGCTTGACCAGATTGCCCAGGCCGCGCTCCCCTG
>DASTZT010000115.1:0-5109 GCA_035764225.1 Ktedonobacteraceae bacterium | reverse complement strand
GCACCCAGTAATTTTGATTCCAATCGGGATCAGGCCCGGCCAGCCAGACAGGTGAACCCTCTTTCCAGCCTTGTTGCCAATAACCCCGGTACGATTCGGCCTGCCCTATACTTAAATAAGCAACAATCCGGTGCTGACACGACGAATGACGCAACATCTCAATTTGCTGAGCAGTAAAGGCCTTCGACGCGGAACCATCAGCAGAATAATCAATCACCACCAGCTCATAATTTGAGCGGCTGATTTGTTCTAGATCGGGATTGTCTAGCCAGTATGCCCAGTTATGCACCATATTCCAGGGCCTGCGCGTACCAACGAGCGTTGTTGGAGCGGGCGTTGTGTGCTGGATGTTTTTTCCCGCATCAGGTGTATGCATACCAATTCCCCCATTTAAAGCGTTGCAAGCGACCATAGTTAGCATACTCACCGCTACGGTTGTAGCGATGAGTATACGTAACGCCGTTTGCCTGATAACATTCGGCATAGAGAACCATACCTCCTCAGCAACGGCATCACTTATTTTAGAGGAAGCGTCACCGATTGCCCGGCAGCCAGATTGACATACGAAATGAATTGACCACCATAGTTCTCCGCTCCAGGCGTATTTAGCCCTGTCACTGGCACACGAGCCGCCTTCTGTGCGGTGATGGTAATTGATACGCCAGGAATGATGCTGGCCGTAACGCCTGCGCCATTGTACTGCATGCGGTTGGTTACCTTCTGGCCGAGCGCGTCCATCGTTGGATTCATCACTACCAGATTGTAATACTGGGCATACTTTTTCATCGTCAGATCAAGCAGATCGCCGAGCAGGGTATGCTTTCCATCGTATGCACGCAGGTTTGGCTGATGGAACATCCAGGGGTCAAGGTCGCCCTTTAGCATATAGGTAACGAGTGTCTGGCTCTCTACATCAAGAATCTCCTGATAAGAGAGGGCGCGACCCCAGAAACTTTGATAGATGCAGTTGTATTCGGCCACCCATTCGTTGGGCGTGGAGACGTTGTAGAACAAGTTATTGGGACGACGCGGGATCAGCAAAATTTGTGGCTGTAGCGAGTTATAGATGCCCGCATTTGGTGAGGGATTGCTATAACCCGCCTGCGAGGTGTCCGAGACCAGATAACGAATACCGTTATCGTATGCCGCCTTGAGGAAGTTTGCATTGGTCAATCCAGATACGTCGGGTGTGACCATATTGAGCGGACTAAAGTGTGTCAACCGCAGCGGATTTGAAGCCGCCTGCACATTCTGCGTGATTTCAGCGACCGCAGTGGCATAGCTCACGCTATCCAGATTGGTATGGTCGTAGGTGTGGCTGACCCAGTTAAACTGACCTTCGTTATTGATGGCAAACGGCGTCAGGGTATCGGGATTGTACGCCCCTGGCTCTGCTCCGAAGCCGTTAAATGCCATCGTGAGCGTAGTGTTGACTCCGACTTTCGTCGCTTGCTGGCTCGTCTGCCAGTTTAGTACGGTTTGTAGATCGCTGCTGGTAATGCGGTATGTCGCTCCGGTATTATCGACCGGGGTGCCGCATGGCGTGGTCGGCAACCACTCGCTATCATCAATAAAAAAATCATCGATCTGAGCGGACATATAGGTGTGACGCTCTCCCAGGAAAAGCCCTTTTGTCAACCAGTTGACAAGACCATAGGACAGCACGATGCTATGCAGCAGATTCGGGTTGCTATCAAACGTTAAGGATACTGCCTGGCGTCCATCAGCATAAGTACGCAAGGCGGCGAGCGTATTGCCACTGGCATCGGTTACCAATGAGGTTGTGGCTCCATCGGTCAGTGGCTTTGCCAGATAGGTATACGCGTACTGAATCGTGACCGTCGTGGTTGGGTTCAGGTAAGAGAAGGTAGTCTGTCCCTGAGTGGTTAAGTGCGATGCCAGAGGATTGGACGACGTATCAATGGCGGCACTCGGCGGCTGATAGCCATAGTTTGCATTGGGGTACGTATACCAGCTGAGCATGCGTACGCCCATCGTCGCTTGATAGGTCCACAAATTGGTCCACTCTTGCTGTGAGAGCGCGCTGACCCAGGCCGTGCCATTGAAGTAGCCCAGATCGCCAGTGGTCACGATCACCCCCTGGTAAAATCCGTGACAGCCGTTGCTCAATTTATCTGGCGTTAACCCATTGGGCGTTTTCGCCGCGAGATAGATCGTGTAAGGAGTTCCGAGATAGTCCAGCGTCTGGGTAATCGCTGGCAAATCCGCCTCTGTACCATCGGTTGCGATAATCAGCACTTTTAGATCAATGGTCACGGCTGTACAACCTGCTGGTAAGGCGGCAACCTTTGTTGGGCTTTGTGGTAAAATCGTCACCGGTTTTGGTGGGTTAATCACCGGGTGGAGCGGCTTTGACTTACCAAAAGGTAACATTGGCGGTCCTTTCGTTAAGTGTGTTTTACTATGTGGCCCCTTTGGACGTGGCTCGGCAGCTCCCGCTGACCCAGGAAATACGATTGGAGCTAACAATAGCAGCAGTGCGAGAAGCGTAATAGCAATGACACTAGACCTCCGCAACGCCCACATACGACCTAAAAACTTCATGTGTCAAACCTTGCCTTTCCTTAGCTCAATTTCTTCTAAGGGTTGTTCCACATGCTCAACCCTTGTAGCAGGAAATACTGACCCTCTATACCAGAGGCTGGTCCATAAAGGTCAGATATTCCAATTTTTTGAGGCGAGACATGAGCAAAATCCACCCAAGACCAGCCCCAATGATGCATGCCCCTAGATATCCCAGACCGTAGAAAGCGCGTCCGAGGTAGAGGGATAGCAGGGTCAGGCTAATATTACAGATCGTAAACGTGCCAACAGCCAGGAGCGTGGCCCGCCGCCGATCAATGTAAAGCAGAAATAACATCAGCACAAACACCAGGAATTGTCCCGTTCCCGCTAGCGTTTGGATGCGTAGCAGTGGCACCCATTGAGGCGCGATGCCCACAAACGCTGCCAGATCTCGCGCCGCCAAACAGAGCAAGAGCGCAATCATACCCTGCACTTTGAGAATTAGCTTTATCCCTGACCGCACAGAGGCAATCATGCCCTCCTTTGCCTGAATCAGGTCGGATAGCGTTCCTTTTTGTTGAATCAACAGATAGTAGTTTTTGTAGTGACGGTAGAAATCGGTCTCAAGAGCAATCATAAAAATTGCCGCTGCCGGAATAGTGGATAGATAGATTACAAACTTGGCCGTATCATAGGGAGGGAAAAGATGGTAAAAGCCTTGAATATTTTGCCCTTCCGGGGATAGCCAGAAAATGATGCTATCGGCCCAGATGCCCACAGGATAAAGAGCGCCAACCACTAGCAAGTCCCAGTACTTTGGAATGCTGCTGAGGTAAGCGAAACTACAGCTTTGCGTTGAAGGGAACTCGCGATACACGCTGATTAATAGCAAAGCGAGACAGATCACCTGCCCCAGAACGAACCCTGCCAGGCTTCCAACCAGTCCATAGAGATGGCCTGATACAACTGATGTTCCCGCGCCCAATCCATAACACAGCGCAAAGATCAGCACCAGGCGGAAATATTCGCGGGCGGCAGAGAGAAAGGCCATCACCATCCAGATCATGGTCAGTGTCAGAAACAGGGTAGCGGTCAGCAGGCGATAGACAATACTAAAGGGGGCAAAAAGCAAGAATGGCGCTGTCAGTAAAGAAAACGGGATCATCAAAAATAACACCCCCGTACATGTGGGTGCAAAGCTGTCCCTTTCGTTGCTATATAAGCGATCAGCCAGATAACGGGTCACGAGCAACTGCGGCCCTCCCGTAACGAGCAAGCTCATCGCAAAGATAGAAATGATGGTCGCTAACAAAAAAGAGCGATCATTTGCCGTTAGATATGCCGAAGTGGTGTTGCTCAAGATAACGAGGGCGATCACTCCCGATAACCAGGGACCAGTCGAGATGATGGCGGAAAACACATAGGCGGTCGCGGTCTCCAGGTATGATCCCTTCGATACCAGTGCCTGTAAACGAAAGCCAATACCAGCCATCAGGATTCCTTTCCTCTCTATTTTCAACTATCATCTGCCATCACTTGCCCGACCAATGAGCAGGCAACAGGGCCATGATAGGCAAAAAATTGTGACGATCACGGTTTAAACAAGGGACGGTTGAGCTATGTAGCGCCGATAAAGCTCATCATATGCGCTATATAGTTGTTCTTGACGATAAAAACGCCGTACCCGTTCATGACCGACACGCCCCATTTGCAGGCGTAGGTTTTCGTCGCGCCAGAGCCGAATAATGGCGTCGGCGGTCTGTTGCGGACTGGCGACGGAAGTGATAATCCCGCTCTCGCCTAGCGCCTGATCTTCGGCAGAGACGCCCATCAGCAGCTCACGACATGCTCCAACATCAGTCGCGATCACAGGCAATCCGGCGCAATTTCCTTCCAGCACTACCAGCGGTTGGCCCTCGCTCAGACTGGTTAGCACCAACACATCTAGCTTGCTGTAGTAGCTTCGTACATCTACCGAGCCAGTAAAATGGACAATAGTTTCCAGATTGAGCAGTTCTACCAGACGGCAACATTCCTGAAAATACGTCGGCTCTTCTTCTGTGGGGCCAACAATATATGACGCAAGATAGGGAATCGTCTGCTGAGCAATCTTTATAGCGCGAATAAAGGTTTTCACATCTTTAATGGAAACAACGCGACCCACAAAACCAACCAGAAATCTTCTAGAAGCTGCTTTTGATTGTGGCTGGTAAAGCGGCGCACTTTGCCATAGCTCCATGCTGGTTGAGGAAGTTCCACTTATGATAGGAAGATCATGAGCAGTGTTAGCCGCCAGCGCCGCTTGCAAACGCAGATTCTCTAGACGCTCAATGTTAATCCCATTCGGAATCACGCGCGATTTTTCAGGATCGGCTCCGCGCTTTAGCTGATAGCGTTGATTTACAGCAGTGATCGAGATAATCGAATCAGCCGAGTCGTAGGCTACTTTTTCCATAAAGCGGTAGATATTCAGCCACCATTGCTGGAAATACCCCATACGCCGTTTGCTCATCTCTTGAGCAGAGGCAGGTTGATCCAACCAGCTCGCCTGGGCAATCTCAATTTCGCGCTCTCGTGTATAAA
>DASTZT010000114.1:0-7979 GCA_035764225.1 Ktedonobacteraceae bacterium | reverse complement strand
GAAGCAACTTGCCCATCGCGTTCGCTAGTCAGATTATTAAGAATACCTTCGCTAAACTTTTTTCTTAAAAAAAATAATTTAGATATTTTCTAATAAGTTTTTCTGTTTTAGAACTATTAGGTTTTATTATTGACAAATCAGTATTTTATACTCTATAATATCCGAGAAGAAGAAAACATCGCTTCAAACTGCTCTGTCATCGGTGCCAATGGCAGAAAAAAGGCAACCAATCAAATGCTATATCGGAGATCCCATCATTCATCCGGTTGATTACCTATGCCCTCGTTCTAACCCGGCTGATCGATTCGGGCTTTCCTTATAGGTTTTTGCATGAAAGGAGGTATCTTCTCATGAGGGGATGCTCTTTCACGGCACACAACCTATCCCCTCGTCAGGATTGCTTTCTCCTGTAGGGCAGGAGAACCACTGCGGAACCGAAAGGATTCCATGAGGCATCCTTTATATCTCGAGTTGTTATGGATAGACACACAGAGGAAGGATTTTCCTAATGAGTTCTCGATGCAGACCCAATCGCACCCCCCGATCTGGGAAAGTCGTTACCCCAGAAGAGATCGTCAAAGTTTCGACTCCTGCTTTGAACCGTCGTACCTTGCTTAAGGTTACTGGAGCCAGTGCCGCAGCACTTGCCACTGTTGGAACCCTTGCCTGGACTCCCGAACGTATTGCTCATGCCATGCCACTGGGATTCCCTGATATTCAGTTTGACATTGGAAGCTTTATTGCTCCAGTTCAGACAGTGGCAGGCGTTCCAGTTCAGTTCGGGCCAACCTATACCTTTATGGCTCCTGCCAAACTGACCCGCAATCCTACCAAGAGCGATCAGCAGGTATTGGCAAATGCCCTGGCAACCGTTGAAGCGCACTTCTCTTTCAGCCCCAGCGGTATCTTTGTCTTCGTGGCCTATGGCTTGCCCTACTTCCACCGTCTGCCCAGTAGCCTGGTGGCGAGCAAAATGCCACGCTTGAAGAGCAACACCAGTCGCTTTGTGTTGGAAGAGGCTGTGCCCAGCCCGACGGATGTTTCGCCAAGCAATCCTAAGGTAACTAAAGCGACTTTCAATGTGCCTGTCCAGATTGAGAGCAACGATGTGCTCTTTACTTTGCGGAGTGACTCGCTTTCCAATATCGCAGATGTCTCAGCCTGGTTCGAGGGAAGCAATTCGCTGAATGGCAATAGCGTGCCCTCACCCAATTTCAATGGACTCTTTAACTTTGGCACACCGCGTTTGAACTTTGTGCAGCCGGGGCTGCCGCGCCATCTGGCTGATAGTGCAGCTGCTCTCGGACAAGCGCCGTTTACCACCATCAATACTGAGATCAATCCGGCTTCCTCGATGTGGATGGGCTTTGTGGATCAGCAGGTGGATGGTAGTGCGCCGAATGGTGCTACTGTGACCTTTGCTGGCACCAGCCATGCGCATCTGACGACCGCCGTTACGGGTGACTACTTCGACAACGGGGCGATCCAGCACCTCTCGCACGTGATTGATGACCTGTCGCAGTTCTACAACAAAGATCCCAATAAGTTCACTGGAGCGGAAGATTTTAGTGAGCGCGTGCAGTACATGTTCCGCTCCAAGAAGTCGGATGGCACGGCTGGCCTGCCCTTCCCGATAGATCCGAACGATGGCTTCACCAATGGTGGCGGTCTGGGAGCGCCCACGGGGAGTCTGGCCACGCAGCAGAAGTCGGCCTATCTGCTTGATCCCTCCTTTGGGGCCACTGATTACAAGACCAACTTCGACCCCGATCTGTTGGCTCAAGGCACCAAACAGCTCCGTGTGGGGCACGAACAGGCATTGCAGCGCTCCTCGCGAGCGTCAGATGGCACTCCGTTGCACATCCGCAATGACGGACCGGGGCTTAGCTCGCTGGACGTGCCCGATGGCTCGACCCAGCCCACGCTGGAGTTCACCGTTTTTGTGCCGACAGCGGAGTTCTTCCGCGTGATGCGTATCAATGCGGCCTCGCTCGATCTGGTGGCAACCAGTGAGGGAGGCACAGGCACCAGCATCCCTGCGGGCGTCACTGGTTCCGCGGCTGAGGATGATGGGCTGGAGCGCTTCCTAACGGCTACGCGTCGTCAGAATTTCCTGGTCCCGCCGCGTCGCCATCGTGCGTTCCCTCTGCTCGAACTTACCTAGAGGAGCCTGGCAATGGGCTAGCATACCCACTCTGGTCTAGTTGAGGGGAAATAAAGAGGCGGTACTCTTTCAGCGAGTATCGTCTCTTTATTTGACTGAGCGTGATATGCTGTTCCTTGAGGAGCATCCATTGCGGCGCTTTTTGCTTGCGATGTAGCCTGTTCTTGCTCTTTGCAGTCTCTGGTCGCTAAAAAAGGATGGGTATGTCAAGAACGCGTCTAGTGCTTGTTCGTCACGGCGAGACTCTGGCGAACCGCGAATATCGTTATATTGGTGCGCGCGATGATGCGCTCTCTGAACGCGGATTGGCGCAGGCGGAATCGTTGGCCGATGCCTTAGCGTTTTTGCCGGTGAACGCTGTTTATTGCAGCCCCTTACAACGAGCCTATCGCACGGCCTTGCCGATAGCTGCTCGTCATCAGGCGCAGGTACAGGTGCAGGATGAGCTTATTGAAGGACGTTTTGGCAGGTGGGAAGGCATGACGCGGGCGGAAGTGCTGGCGCTTGGGACCGAGGAGGAGCAGCGGCTCAGAGCCTGGGAGCGCGATCCCTCGATTGCCCCTCCCGATGGGGAGAGTTTTGCCGCTGTGCGCCTGCGCGTATATACACTGGTTGAACGCCTGGCCCAGATCCATGCCGATCAGACGATTGTGCTTGTTTCGCATGTAGGCCCAATCAAGGTATTGCTCTGCGAGGCGCTCAATGCCCCACTTTCCTCTATGTTTCGTATCTTTCTTGACCCTGCCACCATTAGTGTCGTCGATTGGCGAGAACCCTATCCTATCGTACGCCTGCTCAATAGCCATGCCCATCTGGGATGGGAAGAGGCCCGCTGGATGCAGATGTAGGCAAAAGGGGATAATCTGCTACGATTTCGTCTCTAGACACGTCTTATGTATAGAGAGGCGTAAATCTTTGGTCCCAAAAGCATCTGAATATACCGCTTTTGTTGAGCCTCCATTGTATACTGCATATATTAGTACATTTATGTGATTGCAGCAACAAAAAACACTACAAATGAGCGCTAGTTACTCTACCGGGGAGTGTCTTAATGCGATCTAATGTGATAGATACTAATCGTCCGCCAAAAGCAAGCGTGCAAAATCAGCAATATGGGCTTTATCATGCCCCTCAAACACCTGCATCGTATTATTCTCCCCCCTTCCAGGTTCCACCGCGCAAGAGGCGTCGGCTTGCTCTTACTCCGGCGGAAGGATGGCTGCCTCTGATCCTGCTGGCGGTCGCGCTCTATAGTGTGGCGTTTTCCATCATCGCCGCCGGTTGGGTGAATCACAGTACCTTATTGCTCGTCAGTCCTATCCTGGGCTTGCTGGTCGGCCTGTTGATTGCCAAAATTCCCCAGTTCTCGCAAGCAATTCTTCATCTGGCTGCCTGCCTTGTCGGTTACTGGCTGGCCGTCTGGCTCACCAGCGCCGTGGCGTATCATATCTCCTGGGTGCTATTACTTGGTGGGATACGGGCGGCTTTTATGGGGAGTGTATACTCAGGGGCGGCCTCTAGCAGTGAAGTGGTTTTTTTCTTTTATCTCACCTTTCTCTGTTTCTTCCTGGGCTATTTCGGGAGCTGGCTGGTCTATCGCGCTCATCTCCCCTGGCTGGTGGCTCTGGTCTATTGCTCCATTTTGCTGGTCAATATGAGCTATGTCAAATCTGATCTTGTCTATCTGATGATTGTGATGTCCGGGGCTTTGCTGTTGTTGATCGCGCGGATGCAGCTGGTGAAGCAGGTGCTACGCTGGACACAGGAGGGCCTCTATACTGACCACACCTGGCGACGTATCATCACCTGGCGTTTTATGCAGATTGCTTCGGTGTTAACGTTGCTTGCTCTCTTGACAAGCTGGCTGCTACCCGCACAGATGCAGCCGAGTGGGGGAAAAGCTTTTTGGGATCAGGTAAATAACGCAGTCAATAATATCGTCAGCGGACATATTTCGTTGCAAAACCCGGCTGCCGTCCTGCAACCTTATCAGGCTCCCACGAATTTTTTTGGCAATCAACTGACCATTAGTGGAAGCGTGCGGCTGCCTGTGGGTGAAGTGTTATCCTATACCAGCTCTGCGGGGCCGCGCTATCTCGAAGGTTTCACGTACAATCATTTTGACGGCCATACCTGGACGACATCGGTAACGTCTTCTGATGCCCATATCTATGTGGCGAACTCATCGCTCATGGCCGATACGGACAGAACCGACTTCCCGGCGGTAACGACGACCGTGACGATGACGCAGCCTCCTGATAGCGCCATGCATTACATTTACGGTCCGGCGCAACCGGTGAGTTTTGATGTTTCTACGATCATTTACAATGATGGCACAGCCGCCTCCTGGTCACAGGTTAACCCGATGACAAAGGGCGAGCAGTACCAGGTCACTTCTATGGTTCCTCCATCGAGCTCGCAAGACATAGCCAGCGTGCCTTTGCCTAACGCGAACCCGAATGTGTGGCAGTCGGATGTGAACTATTCGCGTCTGGCCGCGGATTACAAGCAACTCCCCTCCGATCTATCTCCGAACGTTGCCAGACTGACAAGGCAATGGACACAGGGAGCGACCGATACGTTCAGTGCTTTGAAGATGCTGGAAACGCACTTGAGCGACCAGAATGTTTTTAACTATTCGATAGATAACCCGCCAATACCAGATAATGTTGATGTGGTAGATGTGTTATTGAACACGCATAGTGGTTACTGCACCTATTATGCCAGCGCCATGATCGTGATGGCGCGGATACTCGGTATTCCTACGCGCATGGTCAATGGCTTCAGCTACGGGCATCTTGACGTGCGGCGTAAAGTCTGGTCTGTAGATGGCACGGATGCGCATAGCTGGGTGCAAGCCTATTTCCCCGGCTATGGCTGGATCAGCTTTGACCCCACGCCTGGTTTTTCCGCCAATGCCGCGCCGCAGCCGAATCCGACGCCCACCCCGGCTGCAACGAAACCACCGACAAAGCCCACGCCTGCGGTCTCAATTACTGGTACGAAAACCGCAACTCCTCCCGTGATCCCTCCATCGACGCACCAAAGGTCCACTCAGACCAGGCCTGTAATTGATCAGAAGCTTCTGCTATGGCTCTCTATCGGTTCGCTTGTGCTCATTCTCCTGCTATCGATCATCGCTATCATCAGCTCCTGGTGGCGCAATCTCTATGCGAACCAGCCTTTTGCTGCCAGAATATTCTGGCGCTTCTGTCGCGTTGCCAGTTGGGCTGGCTTTGCCCCCAGAGAATGGCAGACGCCTTACGAGTATAGCGGGATGCTGCATGGGCACCTCTCGCGTCCCTCCACGCCTCTCTGGCATCTCACGGAACTGTTTGTACGCGACCGCTGGGGAGGTCCATATTACGGCCCCTATCGGAACGAGGAACAGACCGCTCGACGGCAGTGGGCCGCTTTGCGCGGAGCAATGCTAGGCCTCTTCTTCAAGAAAAAGCAGCGCTCGTAAGCCTATCAGTGGCGGCTACAATCAAAAAGACGGTTTCGGGTGAGATCTCCTTTACTGCTCTGATGACTCGTTCTGGCAGCGTATCCAGCATGGCTGGATGCTTTCAATCGGACGATCAAAGAGACCGGGCTGGATATCGAGGCGAAAAAGCTGTTCAAAGTCATCGGCTGTGAAGGCTTTGCGCAATCTGGCGGCATAAGAGGTGACAAGCACCTGGAGATAATGCTCTACGTCATAGTCCCGGCGGTCGGCGATGGCCGATTTATGTGAGACGGTTTCGGCTTCTTTATGGGCCTCGTTGCTGACCTCAGCCTCGCCCGTCCAATCGCTATCGACCGAGGCTTCCACAGTTTCTTCGGGAATCCAGGCATAGGTTTTGTGGCGTGTGCGATAGAAGCGCACGCGTTCGCCTGGGAACCACTTCGAGCGACCAGCGGCCAGCAACGCTTCGTACGGCGGCTCCGGTCGTGAGGCTCGGACGGCCAGGTAAGCTTCGGGCGATTTCGAGAGGCGCACACGGGCCGCGAGATCGGAAGCCGTGAGTTCGCGATTGCGCAAAGCTGCCACCGTTTCCAGATAGATCTGGCGCACGCCTGGTATATCGCCGATCATGGTATGATAGAGCGCCTGACGCAGGAAACGCTCACCAAATGGCTCGGCCCGGCTTGAACGCAAGGCCACACCATGCACGACCAGCCGATCATTGTACGTCAGCAGGGCATAGTTTTTGATTTCGTGGCTGAGCATGGCGCGGTAACGTCCCTCGTACTCCAGGCGGATACCTTCCGGCAATAACGCGCCTATCTCGGCAACCTGCGCCCGCTCTTGCTCTTCCGTCCAGTCGGTGGGAACGGCAAAATAGACGCCATCGGTATCGGCCTCGATCAATGCCATGCCGCGCTCACGCAATGCCGCAAGCACCTGAGAGAGGATATCGCGTCCACGTCGCGTCACTTCGCTTGCCGCCTGCCCATCGGCAAAAAGCGCCATCGAGCCAGCTCCCATATAGCCATAGGCCGCGTTAATCAGAATTTTCATTGCCGCTTGCGTTGCCTCGTGGTGATTGGCTTCGACCGATCCGGGGGTAGCTGTTCGTGCAGCTGCTTTGTGCGTCAGGCGTAGATCGGTCAGGCGGCTGAGCACGCTTAGCAAGACGCCCAGACGATCACAGGCTGGCCCGATCTGGAAAGCGCGCATCAATGAGGGGTAGAGTGAGGCCACATCAGCCTTGACCACATGCTCGGCGATGCCCTCCGCCAGCAGGTGCGTTGCTCCCCCTTCGTGCAATCCATTACTGCCATCCTGTAACGCTGCCTGGCGAGGGAGCGCGGCCCCGGCTCGTAAGTAAGAGCGTACCAGGATGGGTTCGAGAATCCCCATAGCTGGCCCTGCCGACGCTAGCCGCTCGTAGCGTCGAGGGGCCATGCCTGCCAGAGCGAAGGGCGCTCCAAGCAAGCGTCGGGAAAGTCCATCTACCTCCGCCACGTCATCGAGGGCATAGTGTTGCACGCGTTGGGGGTCCTGGCGATAGGTCTCGAAAATCGTAGAACCTTCCAGGTAGACGCGATCAGGGGAGGAGATGCCAAAGTAGCGAGCAACGTCTTTGAGGTTATAGCTGGGCATATCGCGGACCACAAAGTCGTGACGACGGACAGCATCCAGCGTATCGATCAGCTCGCGCCCGGCAAGGCTATAGCGCGTGCGGCGGCGTGCTTCGGGACCGATGGCGAGCGTTTCCTGGCGTTTCTCCAGGAGCATAGGGCCGCCCTGCCGTCCCATGACAAGCGGGACGCCCGTCACCAGGGCTCGCTGTTCAAGGAAGGGCAGATCAAAGCCGAAGAGATTATGGTTCTCGATCACATCGGGATCGCGCTCGCAAATCAGCGTGCAGAGAGCGGCAATGAGCCGGGCCTCGTCGGCTGGCGTTGGCGCATCGAGCGTGGTTGTTAACCCTCGATTATCGCGAATGGCAACCATAAAAATGCGTCCCCGATGGGGATCGAGCGCGGTCGTCTCAAGGTCAAATTGGAGGCGATGCAGTTCGTCATAGGTGATGCCGCGAAAATACGTGCGCCCACTGAGCATCAGATACTGCTCAACAGGACCAACTCGATAATAGCGATCCTCTAGCTCATTGATGCTATTTACTCGTTGGCCCAGGCGATGCGAGGCCCCATCCAGCAAGGTGCGCTCAAGCGTTCTGCCGTCGCGGGCAAAGAGCAGGAAGCGGTAGGAGTTCGTTGGGCCATCCAGCTCACGGTAGCGGATAAGCGCCTTCTCTCCATTGTGGGTAGTAAGGGGCTGTAGGGCTGATCCCAGGTGGGTCAGGTCGTCCAGGGAGGAAGCAAG
>DASTZT010000113.1:0-10097 GCA_035764225.1 Ktedonobacteraceae bacterium | reverse complement strand
CTGGAGAAGAGCGTGTCCTGGTTCCATCGCCTAAAGTGCCTACCTACGACTTGCAGCCAGAGATGAGCGCCGCAGGCGTGACCGACACCGCCGTTGAGCATATTCGTAGCGGGCAATATGATTTCGTGATCATGAATTACGCCAATGCCGATATGGTTGGGCATACTGGCATACTTGATGCGACAATCAAAGCGGTTGAGGCAGTGGATACCGGGGTCGGGCGCGTGATCGAAGCAACGCTGGCTAGCGGGGGGGGATTGATGATTACCGCCGATCACGGCAATGCGGAGCAACTTATCGATTATGAGACAGGCAAACCCTTCACCGCCCACACGACCTATCCCGTCCCCGTCTATCTCGTCGTGCCCCAACTGGCACAGGCGCGTCTGCGTACCGACGGCATTCTAGCAGATATCGCTCCCACCATCCTGCACATCATGAACATCGCTCAGCCGCAGGAAATGTCTGGGCATTCATTAATTCTGCCGTAGGATAGTAAATTCTTCCTACAACACACCAAAAGTTATCCACATATCCGGCTATATATGTGGATAACTCCCAATGATTGTGGATAAATAACCTATATGAGTCGTTTGACATACGCAATCGGAATAGTCAACGTCGCCCCATCTTCGAGAGCAAGACGGACTGCTCGCGCACGAATGCCAGCAGCAAAAACCTGCTGGTAGGTGAAGACATAATCGATCACGCCGATTGCCCCTCTATGCTCGCCATCGGTTACCTGTACCAGCATCCCTGGAGCAAGGACAACCTCCAACTGCACTGACTGCCAGTTTTGTTGGGTCTCCTTCAGAGGCAGCGAGATTACCAGCTCAGGAAAGATACGCTGGCGTATAGAGGTAGCCCCAGAGAGTAACGCTATCGAGCCTTGATAATGGTCTAGCAGTTCCACCACCTGCCGAGACATCACAATCGTTCCCAGGCCCTCAGTAAAGAGCAGGGTGAGCGGCGGAAGATGCGCCTGTATAAGATCGATATTGTCACGATCAAGCAACTGGATCAGATCCGCGCGCAGAAATCCCTCCAGGTCACGCACAGAGATGCTGCCAGCGACAATACCAGACACACCGGAACTGATGGCCCGGTGCAGCAATGAGAAGCTGATCTGATCGGGTACGACCAGAATCGCCCCTGGTGGAATTGGCTGTGGCTTGCCTGCTTTCTCTCGCCAGATCGTAAGCACACCAGCGATTTGTCTCCCGGCCCCAACCGTCCCCTGCACCAGCGCCGCCGGAGATTCGATCACGACTCCGCCGCGCGGCGAGATTTCCACAACCCTGCCGCGCAACCCGGCGGGTACAACTTCTCCCTGTCCCGTATCAGCCTGATTTGATGGCAATAAACGTAATACAGGTTGATCGGGCAAGACTTCCTGCCCAGGATATACCAGCGGTACCGCTTTGACCGCGAATCCATCCGGCCAGCGCTCCCTCCTGATAAACATCCTGGGTATGTTTGATCGAGCAGGTGGATAGGTCATAACGGGAGATGCTCCTCCCCACTCTATGCTCCTAATGCTTGCGCCCATTGCATCAGACGTGCATGGCGCTCAGTTTCATCTGAAGGTAATACAAGCGGCCTGCCCCGCGCATCGATAATTAGCCCGATCAGCCCTCCATCGATCTCTTCGGCAGCACGCGCACGTTCTCCTGGGCCAAGACCAACATCAACAGATGGCGCGGGAAACAGCGTCAGTAGAGCTTGCTCGTTGGTCTGCAAAGGAATAACTTCAATCGAGCCTGCCATGACATCAACTGATATTTGCCGCCCATTACTATATTCTACACCAACGCGCACAGCTAGCTGCCCCGGTTGCAAATCGCCAAAGGGAATCACGCAGGTGCCCAGGCGATGAGAAACGGCGTCATTCTCATTGACCTGTACAGCGGTGATAGGAGCGACCGTCGCAACTACCCCTAGTTGAGAGATCAGCATGGTGCGATCCAACACCAATGAGGTAACGCCTCTGGGTTGCAGGGCGTCTAGCAGCATCAGCGCCACCTGCCCAAATTTGGGCGCATGTGACAGCACCCCACCTGTTGCCAGCACCAGATCACTCTCAGGCCACTCCGTATAATGTTTTTTCGCCGCCTCCAACACCAGCGCGATAGCCTCGCGGGCAAATGCCTGGCTCATCTGCAATTCACGCATGCTGGTAGGAAGCACCTGTGGATGCATCATACAGTGAAGCACATACTGCCGTATCTCTTCTTCAGTGGCGCTAAATGGCAACCAGCGTGTGATGCGCTGCAAGCCTGCCCGTTGCAATATCTCGCCAATACTCTGGCCCACCCCTACTGTCGAGTTGACCATCGGAATAAATTCGCCCTGCTCGCCCGCAAGCATTACCGTCGTGGTTGTCCCTCCAACATCGACGGCGGTGACATTCATCGCATAGTGTTGGGCCAGGAAACGCACCAGGCTGCTCAACGAGGTCGCGGTAGCCAGTGGTGAAGCACTCGACCAGGAACGCAAACGATCATACCCTGGCAGCCGTTGTAACACAGTGCGGTCGTGTAGCGTACCGACCGCCATACTAATCATGCCCAGTTGAGCCTGGGAAACCAGGGGATCGACGCGGATCACTTCCGCTACTCCCTGTAACATTTGTCGCACCGCTTCTACATACTGGGGAGCGCCAGCATAGAGGACCGAGAAGGACCTGGCCGCACCATTCTCCAGCGTTTCGGCGCTACGCCGTTCGTTCCACTCCTTCGACGCGTTCACCAACAAATGGCAGGCTTCTTGTAGAGGCGTCGGGCCTACCGGAGCATCCGCCATTCCCACAATCAGGGCGGCTTGAGGCTGGAATGCGCGCATCTCCCCCTGTTGGCGCTCCCACTCCATTGAGGTCCGCTCCTGCGTCCAGGCACTCCCTGCTGAAGATGTATATGCCCCTACAGAGGCTGGAGATGGAGCGGATGCCATCTGGTAGGATGGGGCTGCAAGGGGTCGCATCTCGGCATACAAGCCGGAAAGAGCTTGAGATGCCAATCCTTCAAACGCTGAGCTTACAGAGCCTAGTACGGCAACACGCAATGGACCACCGGCGCTAACTGTCGCAATAAACGCATCTACGCCATTGCCATCTTCTCGCTCAGGAAAGACAATGCGATTATCTTCGACGAAACGACGCCCCGTAATAAATTCGATCATAGCAATCGCCTGGATGACACCGATAGTGATGTCTTCGGGAGAAGACCCCAGTGTAGTAGGTGCTTCTCCGCGTGCCAGAAGGCGGTATTGTCCTTCCACCAGACCGAAGAGCGAGACCTTTGTAAAGACGGCTCCGCAATCGGCTACCAGGAGTGAATTGGCAACGGTCACATTTTGTTTCTGTGCCGGACCCTGTCCCCCATCTGGATAGGGTTGTGTATACATCTCCAGTATCCCTCTTCTCTGCGACTAACGGAAAAGTAAGTCGCGCAACGCTTCGACCAATCCCCGTTTAGGTTTATTGACGCGCTGTTCCCCGGACACCCCTGGTGTTGATGGCATATACGGCGGCGAGGCCGGTGACATTGGCGGCATCCCTGGCGCACCAGACGGATATTGTGGCCCTCCCGATGGGGGATAGCCAGGCTGGCTGTTGCCCAGATACCCACTATTATATCCCATTCCTGGCTGACTATATCCCTGAGGCGGTACCCCAGCTGGCCTCGGTGGCGTCCCTGGCACAGGTTCAGGCGTTGCTCCTGGCATTGGACCAAGGGGGGACAGACTTTGCGGCATATAAGCTGAATTCGCTGGAGGGGCTGGGAATTGAGGAGCTGCGGGGGCTACCCCTAACATGGAAGCAAAGACATTGGCCGCAACTTCACTACTTTCACTTGGACTCATCTCATGGCGAGGGCGACTGGGCACACGCATATTCTCTACACGAGGAGGACCGGCATACGTCCCCGGCCTTGAGCTATTTGTTGGCACCTCTGATCCCGCAGCCGAGCGCAACCACTCAGGTAATGCATTCATATCAAGAAAAGAGGCACCCGGCACACCCTGCGCACTGGCAGGAGGCGTCTGCACAGGTTGCTGCCAGGAAGAAGATTGAGCGGCTGGCACGCCTGCACCATTGGTTTGCCCTCGCTCGCCCTCACGCATCCAGGGAGGCAATGAGCTTACATCAAGCAGCGAGGAACCAGATAAGCCTCCCAATTGTGCTGGCTGCTCCGGCTGTTTCATCGATCTGGCATTAGCTGATGTGCCCGTTGCCTGCGCACCAGTCTGGGGAGCCATCCATGAAGGCAACATCGACTCGTCAATCAGTTCTCGCGGAGAAAAGCCCTGCGGCGGTGGTGCCATCGGCTCAGACGATCTTGTCGGCGGCTGAGCAGGTGCCACAGGTGTTACAGCAGGCGTGGGTTGGGAATTAGGGGGTGCGGACTGCGGCTGTAGCGTCTTTAGCCAGTCCGGCATAGCTTCTGGCTGCACCAGACTTGATGCAGGAAGATTTTTACTGCCCTGCGCTGATGCCTGCCCGGCAAGCTCTCCAGCAGATGGCTTCCCCTCCCGCATCCAGGATGGGAGCGAGCGTTCATCAATTAACGATTGGGCCAGCAAGCCGCTTGTTTGAATGCCACTATTATCGCGTACGGGCTGAGAAGGAGACGAGGCTAATTGCGCCGCCTTAGGTCCAGTGACATCGCTGGCCCCAGATTTTTCTGAGCGCATCCAACCGGGCAATGCTCCTTCATCAATGAGATCCGCGGTAGGAAATTTCGAGCCAGTATTAGCAGGCGCGGGCGAGCGTTCACCCGCACGCAACGACTCCAGCCAGGCCGGAAGCGCGGACTGTTCCTGAGCCTTTGCGCGTGGACTCGACCCACCATCCATTGCCTTCAGAGGCCAACCACACTTCTGACAATTCTTCACGCCATCAGGGACAGCATTCCCACAGTGGTTACACGTAATCACTTTTGCTCCTCACTTTCGCCAGGCATTGCTTCTTGGCGGGTGTATCATCCTCTATTCCAAATTGGAAGTAACAATTTCTACAGAATAAGACATGTTGATATGATACAATACGCACGATACCATTGTTCCAAAAGTACTATACACAACCAGAGGAGTCATTCATGCAAGAACCATTTGCGGGCAAAGAGCAACACCGCGCAAAATCTCCTCCATTACTCCGTCTTACGCTACCACTTCCTCCCAGCATTAACGAACAATATGCCACTGTAGACGGGCATCGTGTCAGCACGTCTATTGCCCGCCGCTTCAAGCGCGAGGTACGAGCAGTGTTACGCTCACTTGAACAACAAGCAATCTTGCATGACGAATTGCGCAATCAATTCCGTCAGAGTTATCTTGCTCTTTTTTTAGACTTCTACTTTACCACACCACTCAAACGAGACCTTGATGGAGGCCTCAAAATTACGCAGGATGCGCTCTGTGAAGGTTTAGGACTGAATGACAATCGGATCGTAGCTATCCACTTATTGAAACATATCGACCCTCTGCATCCCCACCTCGATGTTGAGCTGGAGGCAATTCACGACTGGCATTTTGACAAAGAGTATGTTCTCCTCACATGAACAACCAGACTTGTCTGTATACCACGCCTTCTTTATGATAAGACTGATAATAACGGCGTTCTGTAACAGAATATGGCCCAAATTCTTTGAAGGCGGTAATATATGTCTACTCTACCAGCAATACCTCCATCAGGCAAGACTTGCGGCAAGCGTATAAATCAAGATACACCTGCCAGGCAACGAACACGCCTCCTGCTCGGCTTATTGTTCAGTACCAGCATAGGGCTGCTCGCGCATCGTCGTCGCTCGCTGAGTCGCGGCGGGATCGCGGGAGCGATGGTTACTGGCACAACAACCTTTGGCTTAGGAGGATGGGCCTGGGGTCTCTCGCTTATTTTCTTTTTCGTCTCTTCCAGCCTGTTCTCCCACTTCCGCGCTAAAGATAAAGCATCGATTGCCGAAGATAAGTTTAGCAAAGGCTCGCAGCGTGACATCGGCCAGGTCGCCGCTAATGGCGGTATGGCGACGCTGCTAGCACTCGGCTATGGGACCACTTCGCACCCGGTAGCACGAGAGCTATTACAAGCGGGTTACGTCGGCGTCATTGCGACGGCAACCGCCGATACCTGGGCTACCGAATTAGGTGTGCTCAGCCCTCGCCCACCTCGCTTAATTACCACAGGTGTACTCACCACACCTGGAACCTCTGGTGGCATGACTGCTCTAGGTACAGGAGCAGCCGCACTAGGGGCGCTGGCATCCGGGCTGGTCTTCTGGCTGTTGCAACGATGTCGCCGCTCGCTACTGGCCCTGCCGCTGATTGCACTCGTGAGTGGCATCGTCGGCAACTTCTTCGACAGCTTCCTGGGCGCAACGACGCAGGCTATGTTCTACTGTCCCGTATGCGCTAAAGAGACCGAACGGCAGCTTCACAATTGCGGCACCAGAACACGCTGGCTGCGTGGCTTCCCCTGGATGACCAACGATACGGTCAACTTTTTATCCACCCTGGTTGGCGGCCTGATAGCAATGCTGCTTCGACTCCCTTTTCTGGGCACAAAGCCTCCCACTGATTGCGTATAATTTAACATGACGATTACGTTTGAAGAAAGGGATACCTGATATGGGAATGGTAAGCAAGTTGATTACACGGCGTTGGCGGCCCGGAGAGGCGGCATGGGCCGGATTGCTCGCAACGATTGCGTATAGTATCGCAATGGAAGGTGATAGATTTCTGATTGGCAACCGCTTTAGCGATGTGCGCTTCATTGAGGGCATGCTGGAGGGCGAGTCGCACTCAAAACGCATTGCGATCCTCTCATGGATCATCCATCTACTGAACGGTGTGTTCCTGGCAGAGATCTACGCCGCAGTGGCCAAACGCTTTCTGCCCGGTCCAGGCTGGCTGAAAGGAGCCATCTTTGGCGACCTGTTTGTCGCCTCTGTCTGGTGGCTGACTCCGCTCGCCGATAAATATCATCCGCTGATCAAAAATGGCGAAATGCCTAAGCTTGCGAACTGGACCTCGTTCCTGCAAAACCTTGTACGCCATCTCGTCTTCGGCCTGACATTAGGATGGCTCTACCGCGATTAGCAGGACTATCGCGGTCCCTTCGTACCGACTCGATTTATCGCGTCCAATTTATTGAGCTTCCTGCCCCGATAGTGACGCTCTTAAGCCACATACCGCAAACCCGACGAACAGGACAGGCGATCAATCGGACGCGCTCAAGCCAATCGGTACGAAGAGCAGGGCTGTTCTCAAAGCAGCTCGCTCACCGACTTAGATAAAATGGTAACCTGTTACCATTTTATCTTGATCCCTCCGCTACACAAAGTAGCTGACCCACTGGCCAACGAAAGGAAGGCGATAATTGGGGCGCAGCCAGGCCATCGCCATTAACCAGATCCACAGGAATATTGTCAACCACCACAAGACATCGAATAGGAGGCCAAGTCCGAAATTTGTTAACAGACTGAGAATAGGTATCCAGCTCAGCATGCCTTTTAGCGTGCTCACACCAAACAACACCAGCGAAAGCGTTCCAAAAGTAATCATTGATTGGGCGGCATGCCAACGCACGTTGCGGTTCTTCTCAATGAAAAAAAGTATCAGGCCGGATATCCAGCCTAAGGCGTATGCCAGGACACGTTCCAGGCGCTCATCTAGCCCTAGCGTCGTCACTCTATGCATCATGATCTATGCCTCTTTCTCCGACATGCGACCCCCTGAAAGAGGTCGGCAGTCTTCTCTCCGAATGTTTCTTTTGCCATATATACGTACAGAAATAAGGCGCGTTGCAAGGCGATAACCTGCCATCAACTCATCCTTTCCCTCAGAATCATCACATCACCCCGAAGTAGTACATTTGGGGGGATAAGGCACCGTTATCAGGAATCAAATCCGCTACTATGTTACAATATAGCGAAATTTGCACCGTTTTTTGATCTAACAGTTGAGCGTTAAAGAACTTAATATATAGAAAGAATTAAGTAGTTAATTTTAACATGGTTATAGCATTATCAAGGTCTAGAGGACTTTTATGCAACGAGAGATAGTAGATACCCGTTTCCTATATACTGATCGCATATGCCGCACTATCCGCTACATTGCAGGATTGGTAACCGGGCTAGTCGGTCTTACCGATATGCTCTCCGCAATTGTACCGAAAATGAGCTGGATTGTGCTCCTGGGAGTATGGCCCCTTATTTCTCATCGCGTGCAGGCGCAGACGGTGATCGTGGTGGTGGGCTTTTTTCTGGTCATGCTCTCTTATGGACTGGCACGCGGTAAGCAGCATGCGTGGCGTATCTCGGTATTTCTTCTGCTGCTCTCAGCATTTCTGCACATTAAACGCAGTGGTTCCGTATTATCGACGGTTGTAGCCCTCTCGCTCACCCTGGCACTTTGCCTGCTCTATCGCTTCTTCCAGGCCAGGAGTGACCCTCCTTCAGTGCGGCGTGGGTATATTGTGCTGGTGCTGGGACTGGGCGTGGTCTCGTTCTATGCTATCGGCGGATTTATTGCCCTCTTCGCTCAATTCGAGCCCGTTGTCGAACGGTTCGGCGTGGAAGGTTTTATTTTCCGCGTCCTCACGTTTACGCATATTCATTTTCCACATGGCACACAGGCGCTTTTCTTTGAGCGGGCCTTCCCTGTGCTCTGTATCAGCGCGATCCTCTATGGCATGCTTCAGCTTTTCAGGCCCGTTGCGGCCACTTTGTTGCCAGACCAGGAGGAGCAACGCCGGGTCACAAATTTGCTCTACTACTATGGCAAAAACTCTATTTCCTACTTTGCCCTGGATAACGACAAATCCTACTTCTTCTCCTCTTCTGACAAGGTAGCAATCAGCTATGTGCTGGAAGGCAGCACCGCCGTTGTCGCGGGCGACCCCATTGGTCCCATCGATGAGATCGCGGCAACGATCAAACAGTTTGTTACCTTCTGCCGCACCCAGGACTGGACGATTGTTTTTTGGCAAGTACAGGCCGAACTGATCGAACTGTACCGCGTTACAGGATTTCATGCGCTGAAAATCGGTGAGGACGCGATTATCGACACCGCAACGTTCTCTTTACAAGGGGGAGCGATGGCAAATGTGCGCTCCAGCGCCAAACGAGCAGAGAAAGATGGCATCCGCGCCGTTTTCTATCATGGGCGCGTGAGCGATCCAGAGCAGCTCTGCCAGATGGAGCAAATCTCGCGGCGCTGGCTGGCTGATAAAGGTGGCTCGGAGATGGGCTTTAGCATGGGCCAATTTGATCCGCAGGCTGACGACGAGATCTGCTTTGCTCTGGCAGTTGATCCCGCTAATAAAGTGCATGCCTTTGTCAGCTTCGTTCCAATCTATGGGCGCAATGGCTGGGGGCTTGATTTGATGCGTCGCGCCGAACCGTGCGCCCCTGGCACAATAGAATTGCTGCTGGCGCGCTCGATTGCGCATTTCAAAAGCAACGGAGCGCAGATGGTTAGCCTGGGACTCGCCCCCTTAAGCAATGCCAATCAGGAGGACGAGACCTTCCTGGGCACAAGTATTGATTTCCTGACCAGTCGCTTCGGCAATCCGACGAAAAACCAGATGCTCTTCAAATTCAAGCGGAAATTTCAGCCAACATGGGAGAGCCGCTACCTTGTCTACTCGGATACGCTAAGCCTGCCTAAAATCGGCTGGGCGCTCTACCACGCGCATCAACGTGACGCCTCGCTCCTGGGAACGTTACGCAGGTCTTTACAAGAGCGTCGAAAACTGCGCCAACAGCCACAGCAACATCTAACACAGGTTCAGGGTTTAAACCCGTAGAGAAACTCGACCCGCTTTTCAACTTTCTTGATGGATCACAAAAAATACGATGTTGTCAGAGCCTTAGAAACTGCCGTATAATTGGGGTGTAGCCTGCTGGCTACAAATATCATCAGGAGGCTTATCTTACCATGTACCCAGCACTCAACGTAAATATAGGAGATCCTATCTTTATTGGCGATATCTTTGGCCTGATTCTTGCGCTTCCGATCTCGCTCTTCCTCGCCTACTGGCTGAGCGCCGTCAAAAATCACATTGCGGTCGTCGTCGGTGCGTTCATTGGAGCAGTGATTGG
>DASTZT010000112.1:0-5416 GCA_035764225.1 Ktedonobacteraceae bacterium | reverse complement strand
CGTCTACCACTTCCACACCCGCACCAAGACCCGCCGCACCCCCAACTGCAAGCCGCCCCAGCGATGCGGGTGGAACTGTCCGAACAGGACGCCGCTCGGCGGGGCCACATCGACGCGCCCCCGCACACGTGGGAGATGCGCGCGGGCGTGGTGTTCGCCCCTGGCACTACGGCGACACTGCCAACACCGCGGCCAACGATCTGACCTTACCGCCTGGGACCCAGTGTCCAAACAACCCGAATTCAAGGTCGCCGCCGTCTCGGCGACAGGCTAGCCCCCGCACCAACCGCAACAGCCTCGGCACCGGTCTGCCCCGCCGAGCCCAGCGCTCGACGCAACGCATCCGGTGATGCGCAGGTACCGACATAGCTACCTAGCGCTGCTGGCCACCGCCACACACCTCCTTGCTGACTTCCGCCGCAGTGCTGGCTCCCAGTCGCGACCGCGTCCCCAGTCGGTCCAGCGCCCGAACCAGACTGGCTCTACCCCCGGACTCGGCCCGGCCCACACCGGTCCGCTTGAGCTGCTTCGCGATCTGGACGACCTCTCCCAACTGGCCACCCTCGTCGCTTCCACCTGGGAGCTGGTCGGGCAGGCCGCCCACGGCACTTGCGACCGGCGCAGCGCGCTCTTGGGGATTATCTGTAAGAAGGCACCTCTTTGCGTGTGGTGGAACGCGAGCAAGCAGTCGGGCTCATTCATAGGAAAAACACCGCTCCCCATTTGATTTTCGAGAGCTGTATTGATTGCCTGTAGATGCTCTGAGAAGCTCCTGGGAGCCTGACCCAACCAACCATCAACGAGTGGAATGTAGAGATTGCCGGTGCTAACAGCCTATCCAGAAAGAAGATCGATGTGGTAATCTCCAGCCGTGACAACAGCATCCACCGAGGCCGCTTCGATGGCCTCTCGCAAAGACGCTCCTACCATTTAGCGAGTGGACGATGCCCTCTGAGCACAGAGCGCCCCGTTGCTCATCAGCGACACCCCCGCAAAAAGCCAGGCCGCTCACGCCACGACGACCGACGTATTCTGGACAGCTTGATCTGGCTGGCGCGCACGGGCAGCCAATGGGCCGGCAAGTTCGGCCCCAAATCGACCGCCCATGCGCGCTTCCAAGAGTGGGTCCAGGCCGACGTCTTCGAGCGGGCCTGGGCGAAGGTTTTGGCTGAGTACGACCAGTAGATCAGGCTGGATTGGACGTGGCAAGCCGCCGACGGCTGCATGGTCAAAGCACCGCTGGGCAAAAAGGGGCTGCCGGAGAGGCGGAAGCGACCGGGCGCAATCCCGCCGAACACGCCAAATGCGGCGTCAAGCGACATCTCTTGACCGACGGCAAGGAGGGGCCGCTGGCAACCGTCCTCCCAGGGGCGAACCACACCGACATGAAGAGCCTGGGCAGCTTGCTCGATACCGTCGTGCTGGAGCCGCCACACGCGCTGACCCAGCCACCTCACCTGTGTCTGGATCGCGGGTACGACTCCGACGCCTGCCGCACATGACTATATCAGCCACATCCTGCCCAAAGCCAGTGCCTCCCAGCCTCTGCCATCCCCTGGCGACCCGGCCCGGCTCTCACACCGGCAGTGATGTGGTAGAATCTGGATGGTTGGGATACATCCACCAGGGAAGCCTGAAGCACGCAGCAGCCTAGCTGCGGACCGTCACGGGATCAGGAGCGGACATGAGCGAGCGAGCGGTATTTTTCCCAAGCAGAGACAGGGAGCGGACGCTGTTGGAAGGCGTACTGCACCTGCCAGAGGGACGGCAAACGCTCTCCATCTATCCGGCAGCGGTGCTCTGTCATCCACAGCCGGCCAGTGCGGACATGAACGATCCGCTGCTCGTGTCGCTGGCACGGGAATTGGCACGGGAAGGAGTGCTGGCGCTCCGGTTTAATTTTCGGGGGGTAGGGCAGAGCGAAGGCGATCTTACTGATGGCCGTTTTGAGCCACTAGATGTCGCTGGAGCAGTCGAGTATGTCTTTCAACTCCGAGAAACCAATCGAGACAATGTGTGTCTCATTGGTCATGCCTTTGGCGCTGTTATGGCCCTAACTTACGCGCCATATGACACGCGAGTAGGTACCGTCGTAGCAATAAGCCTGCCGCTTTTCAGAGTTGGAAAAGGCTTCGCGGCCACATTTGAAAAGCCGAAACTCTTTGTAACAGGCGAATTCGATGAGGTTTGCCCCAGACATAAGCTCGAGCCATTTGTTGCCGCGTTGCCTGGTCGCAGAGGTATCAAGATCATCACTGGTGCGCGGCACCTCATGCACGGCTATGAAAGTATCGCTACCGGCGCTATTTTAACGTATATCACCAACTGGGTTGCTGAGAAACCTGCCAAGTAACCCATTCAACGCTCAGCCATGACCGCGAGGAACCATTGTGCCGACGAATTCACTCAACCCCATCATTGTGCAAAGTGATCGCTCGATCTTGCTGGAAGTAGACCATCCCCTTCACGCCGAAGCACGCGATGCGCTGGCGCAATTTGCTGAAATCGAGAAGTCTCCTGAACATATTCATACCTACCGCATTTCACCGCTCTCGCTTTGGAACGCCTCTGCTGCGGGCTTGGCACCCGATTACGTGGTTGACTTATTGGCGCACTTTAGCAAATACGATATCCCAGCCAATATCATCACCGATATTCACGACTATATGCAGCGCTATGGCCGACTCAAGCTCCTCCAAGAAGCCGGCCAACTCCTCCTTCAGTCACCCGATCCCTCCCTCATGACCGAAATCGCCCACCACAAACGCGTCCAACCCTACCTCCTCGGCCAAATCAATGCCCATACCTTACGCATCGACCCCGCACGACGTGGTCACATCAAACAAGCCCTGATCCATATAGGATTTCCAGCGGAAGACCTCGCTGGCTATAGCGAGGGAACCACGCTTCCTGTCGAACTGCGCAAGAGAACAGCCAACGATAAACCCTTCAGTATGCGAGCGTATCAGGAAGCATCGGTCAATGCCTTTTATTTGGATGGCAGCCCTGGTGGCGGCTGTGGTGTCATTGTCCTTCCCTGTGGTGCCGGAAAAACCATCGTTGGCATAGGTACTATCGCCACACTCCAGCGCAGCACGCTCATCTTAACGCCAAATACGGTTGCTGTACGCCAGTGGATTGCCGAACTACTCGACAAAACGACCATTCAATCAGATCAAATTGGTGAATATACTGGAGAGCGCAAAGAAATCCGCCCAATCACCGTCAGCACCTATCAAATCCTCACCTATCGTCCTACAGAAGAGAGCGACTTTCCTCACTTCAGCCTCTTCACCAGCCAGGACTGGGGATTGATTATCTATGACGAAGTTCATTTGTTGCCAGCCCCCGTCTTCCGTATTACTGCTGAAATCCAGGCCAGGCGACGCTTGGGACTAACGGCTACCCTGGTTCGAGAAGATGGTCGGGAAGCCGACGTCTTCAGTCTGATCGGCCCTAAGCGCTATGATGTTCCCTGGCGAGACCTGGAGAAACAGGGTTGGATTGCCACCGCAGAATGCCACGAAATTCGCGTGAGCTTGCGGGAAGATGAGCGGATGGAATACGCTGTCGCCGAAGAACGCGAAAAGTACCGTATCGCCGCTGAAAACCCGATCAAGCTCGACATTGTTCACCGTCTGGTTTCCAAACACCAGGACGATCAAGTCTTAATCATCGGCCAGTATATCGACCAATTGAAAGCGCTCGCAGAGCTACTCACCGCTCCCCTGATCACCGGGCGTACCTCGAATGGACAGCGCGAAAAGCTCTATGAACAGTTTCGGCGCGGCGACCTCAAATGCCTGGTAGTAAGCAAAGTAGCCAACTTTGCGATTGACCTGCCTGATGCCAACGTCGCCATTCAGGTTTCAGGAACCTTCGGCTCCCGACAGGAAGAAGCGCAGCGCCTTGGGCGTATCCTCCGCCCAAAAGTTGATGGCGGCTTTGCCTATTTTTATAGCATTGTTACCCGCGATACACGCGACCAGGATTTCTCAGCGAATCGTCAACTCTTCTTAACTGAACAAGGGTATCGTTATTTAATTGAAGACGGCGAAGAGGTGCTCCCAACAGGAAACATTCCCACTTCTCCCAGCGTTGCAGGCTAGAGGAACCACAAGCAGTGCTATCATCTAGACAAGAGACTTCTCTCCGATGCTATAATCTATCTCCGGGGCCTTGGAAAGTCACTGCAAGGCTGCCGTAGGGTGGATGTACCGACTCCTCATCGGCTCACTAAACCGCCCACAGCAAAAAGAAATTTGTAAATACACGCTTTATTTGGAGGAGGAATTTATGAAGATCATCATCCTGGGCTGTGGGCGCGTAGGCGCGACCCTGGCAACGATGATGGATCGAGCAGGCCATAGCGTCACCGTAATCGATTACAGTACCGACGCATTTCAGCGCCTGGAGAGTGCCTTCAACGGTGAAACCATCATGGGCGATGGCATCGATGAAGAGGTTCTGCGCAGGGCTGGCATCGAGCAAGCCGCTGTATTCGTCGCTGTCACTAATGGTGATAACCGCAACATTATGGCAAGCCAAATTGCCAAAGACATATTCGCTGTACCTACGGTTCTTTGCCGCATCTACGATCCCATTCGCACAGAAGTCTACCAGGGCCTTGGCCTTCAGGTCATCTGCCCAACAATTGTGGGCGCCGACCTCTTCCGCGACGCCATCGAGAAGAGTTTAGCAAAATCAACGCCTAATACAACACCAAGAACGCGCTAGGAGATAAGCAGAATGTATATTATTGTTGGCGGCGGGGGCCAGATTGGTTATTATGTCACTAAAGGTCTGCTAGCTCAGGGACATGAAGTCTTGCTGCTCGATAAAGACCCTCGACGGGTTCAGACCCTCTCAGATGAGCTTGGCTCAGCCGTTTTGCGTGGCGATGCTTGCGAGGCTCGTACAATGGAAGAAGTAGGAGGCAGTCGGGCCGACATCGTGATCGCCGTCACTGGCGATGACGAGGACAACCTGGTTATTTGCCAGATGGCAAAGCACCGCTTTCATGTTCACCAGACCATTGCGCGCGTCAATAATCCTAAGAACGAACGCACATTTGCCAAGCTCGGTATTGATATTACGATCAGTCCTACCAAAACCATTTTACGGTTGATCGAAACCGAAATCCCTCACCACACCATTATCCCATTGATGACCCTTCGCCGAGCAGGGTTAGAATTTGTAGAGGTCAGCATTCCCCCTCAATCACCTGCCATTGGCAAAACCATCGCATCCCTTAAACTCCCTGGCGAATGCAATGTCGTGCTAATCGTGCGAGGGCAAGAATACGTCTTACCTACTGGTGATACGCTTCTCCAGGCTGAAGATCAAATCTTTGCCCTTGTCAAGGGCTTGGGCGAAGCGGCACTACAATCGGTCATCTTAGGCGCAGCCAGCAGCT
>DASTZT010000111.1:0-3417 GCA_035764225.1 Ktedonobacteraceae bacterium | reverse complement strand
TGCCATGCGTGCTTCACTGCTGGGTTCTGCCTCTGCCGAAGCGCCGACGCCTACGAAGCATCCTGCTGTCCAGTTGCTCTATCGCGTTGCTCATCCAGGGCACGAAATCTCGGTGGTAGAGGCAACACAATTGCACGATCTGGCGAAGGTGCTGGAAGATTTCTTCAACGGCCTGGCTCCCATTGGGCGTAAAAAAGGCTAGCTTGCTTAGATGGCTGGAATTGTCTAAAATGGACGGAGGAATAGCATAGCAAAAATAGGTAAAGTGATTGACAGTTATTCAACCGTCAACTATACTCTGGGGAATATATCCTCCTATGCTTGTGCCAATTTTGAGGTTATATTGACCCCGGATTTCACTCATAGCCTGTTATGCAGACGACCAACGCTCCTGGCGGGGTCTTGAAGTTTCGAAGATCAACGCTGCTGGACGTGCGGTAGCTCCCCGATTCATCGTGGGAGATCCCTACGAAGCTCAAACCGTCTGCATGGAGTGTTGTTCCTAAATATAGAAGCGAGTGGATAGCTGATAGCAAGCGGTAATCTTATAAAACAATAAAAAAATTTGAGAGAGAAGAGGGACAGATCATGACGTGTCCACGCTGTGGTAATGAATGGGATGTAACAAAAAGCCCTTGTTCACGTTGTGCCCTTTTAGTACAATTGCCCAACCGTTCGCATGGAACGGAACAAAGCTCCCCGTCGTCTGTAGCAGAGAAAAATACTCCTTTGCCATCTCTACCAGCGGAATCAACGGGAAATACAGGCTCGCTTTCCCAACAAAAGGCTATTCCGCATCGTCCTCGTGTGACCGCCCCATTGAATCAGGTGCTTGATCCTGAAGTATTTCAGCTCCTACGTCAACAGCCAGTATTTCAAGCTCCGAAGTTGCTCACTTCCTCAGAGCAGCAGAAGGGGTCGGCCCAATCACCGACATCTGCATTTGAGATGGCCCTTTTCTCTGTCGATCAAGATGATAGCTCTCCCCAGGATGGCCCTCCGCCTCTGGGGTCAAACACGTTATTGCGTGGAGGGCGCTACCGACTGCGAGAGGTTTTTGAGCGTCAGAACTGGCAATCGGGTGTGTATGAAACGATATGGCAGGCGCAGGATGCCCAACGTTCGATGATGTCGGTAATGATCTGTGAATTGTATGCGCCGGAAAGCAGTTCTATTGTTGTGCAGGAGATGCTGCGCACTGCCACTATTGCGCTGACCTCGGTTGGTCGCTATCCCCATGTCCCGACGCTCTGGGACGTTTTTAGCGAGCGGGACCGCAACTTCTTCGTTTTTGAGCCTGTCTACGGCGAATCTCTGGTGGCTCATATGAGGCGTATCGGGCTGACGCTGCCGGAACGTGAAATCATTGAGTGTTGTGTGCAGATTGCCGAATTGCTGGAACTGATCTCTCAGCAGACGCCTCCACTGGTGCATGGTTTGATTCAACCGGAGCATATCGTCATCAAACCAGATGGACAGTATGTGCTCAGAAATTTCTCTGTTGTGCTGGCAGGCGGCGCAACGCAATTTGTGACCGGTTTAGAGCGTGCTTCCCTTTCCCCTTACATCGCTCCTGAGCTTACTCAAGGGCTTATCGATGTGCGGGCAGATCTTTACTCGTTGTTGGCAACAGCGTATTATACGGTGACAGGAAAAGCGCCAGTACGAACCGAGCAAGATGGAGATATTGCTTCTGCTCGAATCATCAATCCTCGCCTGTCCCCCCTCTTTGATGTCATTTTGTCTAGAGGGTTGCATGCCGCCATCGAGCAACGCTATCAACGGCCTTCTGAGCTGCGCCGCGATTTGCTGGCAATCCTGCCGATGAATATGCGTGGACGGGTGCAAAATACTGGTTCGTATATGTACAGCCCGCCAGCGTTGCCGTCTCCAAGAGTGAGTGGCGTTCTGTCGCAGAGTCAGCCCGGCCTCTCTATCTCCTCGCCTGGATTATCAGGCACGCAGTTTCCCCAGGTTGGGGATAGCAGCATTGGGCGCAGTCTGATCCAAAAGCTTCCAGAAACGGAGCCGGAAAAAAAGAGAACCAATCAAGAGATCTATTGGATTATTGGCATCGGCGCGGTACTGGTGTTCTTGTTGCTGATCCACTTGCTTTTCCCATAGTTTTAGCCGTCACCGCTGCCCTGTTCGCGTTTTGTTCCCACATGGATGGCGACAATACCGCCGTTAAGGCGATAAAAGCGTGCATCGCTCCAGCCTGCTTCTTCCATTATCTTTTGCAGGGCGGGGGCATCTGGAAAGGTAGTCAGCGAATTGGGCAGATAGTTGTACTCTTCGAAAGCTTTGCCAATGATCGAGCCAAAGAGAGGGGCGAGCCGATAAAAGTAGAGGTGGAATAACGCCCCGAAAAATTTGCCCGGTGGGTGACTGATCTCCAGGCAAACGACGCGCCCGCCAGGACGAACGACGCGCAGCATCTCACGAAAGCCCTGCCGGATGTCGGTCAGGTTGCGCACCGTGAAGGCGGAGCAACAGCCATCAACGCTATTATCCGCCAGCTCGATATGCTCAGCATCGCCGACGCGCAGCTCGATCTGATCCTGTAGTCCCAGGCGAGCCAGCTTGAGCCGTCCTTGCTCCAGCATCTCCGGCGTAATATCCATGCCGATCATGCGCGTACCCGGACCGGAGCGACGAATGACGGCAATCGAAAGATCGGCGGTGCCGGTTCCCAAATCAAGCCCGGTCTCGCCCGTTGCCAGCGCCAGATAGCGCGCGGCCCGGTTGCGCCAATAGCGATCCAGCCCAAAGCTCATCAAAAAGTTCATTAGATCGTAGATGCGGGCAATGCGCCCAAAAAGGTGCTGGACGTATGGACGCTTGCCACCCGTCTCGCGGAATTTCTCTTCTAAAGTTTTTATACTCATAAACAATTCACAATCATATGTTAAGTCTAGCGGTTGCGCTTGACGACGAAATCGATCAGTTCATCCAGTACGGCTCGATCTGGAGAGGCCGGGAAGTGGTGGAGGGCTTCACGAGCCTGCTGGGCGTGCATATCAGCATCCATAAAAGCTCGCTGGATACCGTAGCTATGCGTGACCCAAGCGACGATCTCCTTGATCTCCTGTTCATCTCTTACCGACTGGCTAAGCAGGGATTGTACCTGTTGATGATAGCCGTTCTGTGACTGCTCCTGTAAGGCGTAAATGAGCGGCAGTGTGACCAT
Source organism: Ktedonobacteraceae bacterium (assembly GCA_035764225.1). Lineage (GTDB taxonomy): Bacteria > Chloroflexota > Ktedonobacteria > Ktedonobacterales > Ktedonobacteraceae > DASRHT01. The sequence goes on along the minus strand of DASTZT010000111.1, from coordinate 227 downwards.
CCCCTGACGCAGGTCGTTGCCCACCGGCTTGCCAATGGTGGCCTGATCTTCAGTATAGTCGAGGATGTCATCAATGATCTGAAAGGCAATACCAAGATGCATCCCGTAGTTATGCAGGTGGGTAATGGCTTCATCCGAAGCCTGGCTGACAATCGCGCCTCCCTTGCTACAGGCGGCGATGAGGCAGGCTGTTTTGTGCTTGATCTTTTCGTAGTAGGTCTCAGTGG
>DASTZT010000110.1:0-5071 GCA_035764225.1 Ktedonobacteraceae bacterium | reverse complement strand
AGACCGCGCTCCAACAGGCGAGCAATAATCTGGCAGCCTATCTCAAAGACCATCCTGAGGACTCGCTGGCCGATATCGCCTACACCTTGCAGACAGGCCGTTCGGTTTTCAATCATCGCCGCTTGATCCTGGCAAACGATCATGCCAGCGCGCTTGAGGCCATCGAAGCGCCCTCGACCACGCGCTCCGTCACTCTACACGATGCACGCAGAGATCGCGAGGTTACGTTCCTCTTCCCCGGCGTGGGCGAGCAATACATCGGCATGGCCCATGAGCTTTACGAGCACGAACCGCGCTTCCGCGAGACGATAGATCACTGCTGCCAGTTTTTGAAGACGCAGCACAATCTGGATTTACAGGCCCTGCTCACTGCCGAGCGAGCATTGCCCGCCGTCCTCTCTCCCAAAATTGATTTTCGCGCCATGCTCAAACCGGGACCGCAGTCAACGTCTGAAGAGTCTGATCAACTGAAGCATACCGCCATCGCTCAGCCCGCCGTTTTCATTATCGAATACGCCCTGGCACAGGTGCTGATGGAGTGGGGCATTCGTCCACAAGCGATGCTGGGCTATAGCGTCGGTGAGTATGTGGCCGCCTGTCTGGCAGGAGTGCTCTCGCTGGAAGATGCTTTGACCGTCGTGGCGCGCCGCGCTCAACTGATTGCCGAGCAGCCAGAGGGCGTGATGCTGGTCGTGGCATTGCCTGAAGAGGCCGTTCGCCCCTACCTGAGCGAGCAAATCTGCCTGGCGATTGTCAACGGCCCCAATGCCTGCGTACTGGCTGGTCCCGCCGAGGCCATCGAGCAGTTGGAGATGCAGTTAGAAGAGCAAGAGATTGCCTGCCGACGAGTAGAGACGACCCACGCCTTCCATTCCAGCATGTTGCATGCAGTGCGTGAGCCGTTGACGGCGTTGATGCGTACCATCACCCTGCACACACCACAGATCCCGTACATCTCGAACGTGACTGGCACCTGGATCACCGACGAGCAGGCCACCGACCCGACCTACTGGGCGCAGCACATGTGCCAGACGGTTTACTTTGCTCAGGGAATAGAGGAGCTATTACAAAAGCCAGAGCGTGCCATCGTGGAAGTGGGAATGGGACAATCGCTCTCGTCGTTTGTCAAGCAGCATCCGTCCAGCTCGCGTGAGCACTGGCACCTGATCCTGTCGGCATTGCCCGCCCTGAACGACCGTCAGCCCGACTATACCTGCTTGCTGACCACGCTGGGCCGACTCTGGTTGGCAGGAGTAAACGTAGACTGGCAGAGCTTCTATCAGCACGAGCGACGCCTCAAAGTCGCACTACCAACCTATCCATTTGAGCGCAAACGCTACTGGCTGGGACCAGAGAAGCATGGTCCGACCAAGCTGCACCTGGCAAACTTTATGGACGAATCAGACGATGGCGAGCCAGAACTGCTAGCGAACGTCGCTGACTGGAACTACCTGCCGACCTGGAAAAAATCTTTGCCCAGGCTGCATGATACCGCCAATACCTACCTGGACGACGGCACGAGCTGGCTCATCTTCACCGATGAGTATGGAGTCGGCAATCGTATCGCCGCCGCTCTCAGGCAGAAAGAACAAAATGTCATCACTGTCGCGCTCGGCAGCGAATTTGTCAAACACGACGACGATGCCTATAGCGTTCATCCAGATAGACGCGAGGAGTACGAACGCTTCCTTCAGGAACTGCGCGATCAGGGCAGATCACCCGGTAAAATCGTGCATTGCTGGACGCTGACCGATGAGCCATCGCAGGGCATGAGCCAGGAAATCGTCGATCATATGCTAGAGCGCGGCTTCTATAGCGTGCTCAACCTGGTGCAGTCGCTGGGAACGCTGGGCATGGATAGCTGCGATATTAGCATCGTCACCAACTATCTGCAAAATATCTCAGGCAGTGAGATTGTGTGCCCAGAAAAGGCGCTTATCACCGGTCATAGCCTGGTTATTCCACAGGAGTTTGTCTCGATCCGGGTGAGAAGCATCGACATCGTGCTAGAGGAAGCGATCAGAAAAGAGAAAAGCTCGCTGCGCTTACTCGTTGAAGAGCTGACCACAAAGCCAACGGACCCGATTATCGCCTTCCGTGGCAACAGCCGTTGGGAGCAGGCTTTCGAGTCAACGCCTTTAGAGCGCAAAGAGATTTCCCATCCCGATATGCCGTTCCAGGAAGAGGGCGTCTACCTCATCACCGGAGGTATGGGTGGCGTTGGATTAGGGATGGCTGAATGCATCGCGCGTGCCGTACCGCGTGTCAGGCTCGTCCTGGTGGGACGTTCAGGCATGCCGCCGCGTGAAGAATGGGCTGCCTTGCGTGAAACGCACGACGAGGAGGCGGATAAGCATCTTGGCAGACAGATGCATACCATCCGGCGCATCGAGGAGTGTGGAGGGCAGGTGTTGCCGCTGGTAGCCGATGTCACCAACGAAGATCAGATGCGCGCGGTCGTTGAGCAGACCCTGGCGACTTTCGGTCAGTTGAACGGCGTCCTGCACGCGGCGGGCGTCCCCGGCGTGGGCATGATGCAGTTAAAGACACGCGAGCATATCCAGGGTGTGTTTGCTCCCAAAGTGACGGGAACCATTGTTCTGGACCATGTGCTGGCGGACGTGCCAATAGACTTTATCGTGTTCTTCTCCTCGGTCACTTCGGCCATCGGTGGCGGCCCTGGACAGGTCGATTACTGCTCGGCGAACGCCTTTATGGATGTCTACGCCCAGCGCAACACCAACCAGCTTAATCGGAAAACGATCTCGGTCAACTGGGGCGAATGGCGCTGGAACGGCTGGGAATTCGGTCTGGAGGGCTACGACAAGGAGACGCAGGAACACTTCAGAGCGCACCGTCTCAAATACGGCTTTAGCTTTGAGGATGGCGGGGATTGTCTGCTGCGCATCCTGGGACAGCCGGTACCACAGATGTACGTCTCGTCGCAGGAATTTTTGAAAGTGCTCAGGAATTCGCGGGCCTTTTCTGCGGCTACGATGGTCGAGGGGGCGGAGAAGAAATGGAAGAGCCAGCAGAAGCACCCACGTCCATCCCTGTCCAGCTCCTATGTGGTTCCCAGAAACGAAACGGAACAAAGCATTGCCTCGCTCTGGGAAATGCTGCTGGGCATCGAGCCTGTGGGCATCTACGACAACTTCTTCGAGCTGGGTGGCAACTCATTGCTAGGCATCGACCTGATGTCGCGTATGAGAAAGGCGCTGCAACTGCAAACCCTGCCCAGTTATGTGCTCTACGAAGCGCCTACTGTCAGCACGCTAGCAGAGTACATCGAGAAGAGAAAATCACCCGCGACGGAAGAAAAGTTGGATGAGCGCAGCGCCAGGCGCAGGGAGAGCCTGCAACAGCGCGTGCATGTGTAGGTAGGGGCGGGGCTGGCCCCCGCCCTGGACAACAGCAAGGGCTTGCCCCGGATGGTTTCCGGTTGGCCAGCAGGGCAACCGCAAGGGCTTGCCCCTACCAACACCCAGGGCCATTGGGCGGAACATTTCAAATAAGACAAAGAAGGACGATGATGAGTAACTCACAGTATTCCTCTGAATATAACACGGCATTAGCTATCGTAGGCATGGCTGGACGGTTCCCAGGAGCCAGCTCTCTTGAGCAATTCTGGCACAATATCGCCAATAAGGTCAGTGCGATCCAGCACTACTCTGAAGAGGAGTTGCTAGCTGCGGGGGTGAAGCAGGAGGATATCCAACAGCCAAATTATGTCAGAGCGGGTGCCGTTTTAGAGCATATCGAGTACTTTGATACGTCCTTCTTTGGCTTTAGTCCGCGCGAGGCCGAGATTCTCGATCCCCAGTTTCGCATTTTTCTCGAATGCGTCTGGGAAGCGGTTGAGATGGCAGGCTATGACCTCACCACCTTTGATGGTTTGGTTGGCGTCTTTGCGGGCGCTGGCTATAAGAACTATCTCCGGCACCATCTCATGCCCTCGCGCAAAATCTCGGAGGCGTTTAGCGAATTTCAGATCAGTCTTGGCCAGGAGCAGGATGTGCTGGCAACGCTGGTATCGTACAAGCTGAATCTGAAAGGACCGAGCGTCGCCGTACAATCCTTCTGCTCGACCTCTCTCGCGGCCACCCACCTGGCCTGCCAGAGTTTGCTCAACTATGAATGTGATTTAGCCGTTGCTGGAGGGGTTGCGCTCAACTCCCTCCAGAAGAAAGGATATTTTTACGAGGAGGGGCAGCTCACCTCGCCCGATGGTCACTGTCGGCCCTACGATGCCAGAGCGCAGGGCAGCGTGCTGAGCAACGGAGCGGCAGTTGTCGCACTCAAACGTTTTCAGGATGCGCTCAATGATGGCGATCAGATCCATGCCATCATTCGTGGCTCTGCCATGAATAACGATGGCAATCAGCGCGTCAACTATACCGCTCCAGGGTTGGACGGGCAGGCGTCGGTGATTGCCAGCGCCCTGAGCTATGCTGGCGTCCATCCTGAGACGATTGCCTATATTGAGGCCAATGGCTCAAGCACGATGCTGGGAGATGCTATCGAACTGGCGGCTATGAGCAGAGCATTCGCCAGCAAAACTCAGAAAAAACGCTTTTGTGGCATTGGCTCGCTGAAAGCAAATCTTGGACATCTAGATCGAGCCTCAGGCGTGGCGGGCCTGATCAAAACAACGCTCGCACTCACCCATCACCAGTTGCCACCGCATATCCATTATGAGCAGCCCAACCCGGAAATAGATCTAGGGAGCAGTCCCTTTTACATCAATACCAAGCTGACGCCCTGGCCACGCCGCCAGACGCCACGCCGGGCTGGCGTGAACTCTTTCGGCTTAGGTGGCACCAACGTCCATCTCGTGCTTGAAGAGGCACCGGAACTAAAATCAGACGCGCCTGCGCGCTCCTGGCAATTGCTTCCGCTTTCGGGCAGATCCGCATGGTCGTTGCGTCAGGCCAATCGCAACCTGATAGCGCATCTCAAGGCCCATCCTGAGCAGTCGCTCGCCGATATCGCTTACACCTTGCAGCTAGGGCGCTGCGCCTTCAACTATCGGCAATTCGTCCTTGCACAAACTGCCGAGGAGGCATGCGCT